>VBAB01000446.1 GCA_005888525.1 Alphaproteobacteria bacterium | reverse complement strand
CGACCGTCAGCTTGAAGGTGCCCAGGCTGACATAGGGGAGAAGGAATATGCCGATGGGCACGCCAACCAGCCCGGCGAGCAGCGTCGGCGCTAGGCGGCGCCAGTCGATGGCATGCCAAATCGTCGGCAGCGTCGCGACCTGGCCGATGACGCCGCATGCCGACGCGAGCTGAGCCGCAATTACCGGCTCCACGACCTGCAACCAGAAAGGAAGCGCGGTCAGGCCGGTGCCGAAGCCGGTGAGGCCGTTGGCAAAACCGCCGGCCAGCGCGCCGGCCAGCACCACGGCCAGAGTGCCCCAATCCTCCGAAAACAGCCCCATGCCCCGCCGCGCCGGTTTCTTGAAGTTGCGCTGCTGAACACCATATCCTATGCATGAACACAACAGCGCCCTTAGAGGGGCTGGGGCGGCGGAGGCCGGGGCCGGGTCCGCAGTGCCGGTAGTTCACAGCTCAAGGCCGCTCATGGAGGGCTTTGCAATGTCGCGTATGTCGCTGCTGTCGAGCCCTCTGTTGCTGGGCTTCGAGGAGATGGAACGCCTGATCGACCGTGTCGGTAAGGGCGACGGCTACCCTCCTTACAATATCGAAAGAATTGCGGGAAACAGCGCGGGCAACGGCAATGCGCCGCCGGAACCGATGGATCGCCTGCGCATTACGCTAGCGGTTGCGGGTTTCAGGCGCGACCAGCTTGAGATCACGGTCGAGGACAACCAGCTCGTCGTTCGCGGCCGCCACGAAGAGGACAAGCAGCGCGAGTTCATCCACCGCGGCATCGCTGCTCGCCAATTCAGCCGCTCGTTCGTGCTGGCCGAGGGCATCGAGGTGAAGACCGCCGAGCTCAGTGACGGCTTGCTGTGTATCGATCTCGTGCGACGGGAGCCGGACCGAGTCGTACGCAGAGTCGAGATCGGCGCCGCCGGAACCTGAGCCGTTCCGGCCACAGTGCCGAAGCCCGAATCGCGGGAAGATAGGGGACATGAGGCCGAGTCGATGGGGGCAGGCGCTACGCTGGCGCAGGCCTCGCCAGGGGTGCATGAGGGCCCCCAAGAAGAAGGAGTGAGCGTCGTGGAAAGCAAGAGCAGCGCGAAGGCCGCCAAGAGCCGCAAGGGCAGGTCCGCGGTCCCACCCATCATGAGCATGAGCGAGCTGGCGCAGCTGGGCGGCGGCAAGATCGCCTACATCAAGGTGATGACGGCCGACGAGGCCAAGCAGATGTTTCCGGCGGTGGAAGGCATTCCGGCCGGCATCGATCTGTTCGCGCTGCACGCCGCCGACGGCACGCCGCTGGCGCTGACCGACAGCCGCCAGGCGGCCTTGGGCCACGCCATGGGCGACGAACTGGAGATCGCCAGCCTGCACTGAAAGGGCCGTACCCGGCTATCGGAGCAGCATCGAGACATTAGAGCGCCCTGGCCCCCGCGGTCGGGGCGCTCTGCTTTTTGCACCGCGAGCATTGCAGTATCATGCCGCTGCTCGTCGAACGGGAAATCAAATCTGAACGTGTCATCCCGGTGCTTGTCACCGGGATCCAGCCATCCTCAAACTGCTGAGCGAGCGGAGAGATGGATCCCGGCAACAAGTGCCGGGATGACACCGCTGAGATTGCGGATGGCGTGTCGATCGAGATCGGCTGGACGTTAGGGGGCGATGGTGGGAGGGCGGTTCGGGCTGGGGATCGATGTCGGGGGCACGTTCACCGACATCGTCGTGTACGATGCGGGGAGCGGCCGCCAGGCGAGCCACAAGGAGCTCACCACGCACGATGATCCCTCTGAGGGCGTCATGGCGGGGATCGACCGGGTGCTGCGCGAGAGTGCGATCGCGCCGGGGGACATCGGGCGCCTGGTGCACGCCACGACGCTCTTTTCCAACGCGCTGATCGAGCGCAAGGGCGCACCGACGGGCCTGATCACGACCAGGGGCTTTCGCGACACGCTGGAGATCGGGCGGGAGCGCAAGTACGAGCTCTACGACATCAGGATCATGAAGCCGGCGCCGCTGGTGCCGCGGCGTTTGCGCCTCGAGGTGCCGGAGCGGATGGCCGTCGACGGCAGCGTGCGCACGCCGCTCGACGAGGAAGCGGTGCTTGCAGCGGCCGCGCGGCTGACGGCGCAGGGGGTCACCTCGCTCGCCATCGTCTTCCTGCATTCCTACGCCAACCCAGCCCACGAGCGGCAGGCCGCGGAACTGCTCAGCGACCGCTATCCCAATCTCACGCTGTCGACCTCCATCGAGGTGGCACCCGAGATCCGCGAGTACGAGCGCGTGTCCACCACCGTCATCAACGCCTACATCAAGCCGCTGGCCGAGCGCTACATCGCCGCGCTCAGCGAGAGGATTGCAGGCCGAGGAATCACCGCGCCGCTGCTGCTGATGCTGTCGAACGGCGGCCTCGGCAATATCGAGGAGGCCAAGCGCACACCCGTGCAGCTGCTGGAATCGGGGCCCGCGGCCGGGGCGCTGGTCGCCGCCCACCTGGGCGCCGCCGACGGGGGCAGGCATGTGCTGGCCTTCGACATGGGCGGCACGACCGCCAAGCTCTCGATCGTCGACGATGGCAAGCCGACGGTGGCCTACAGCTTCGAGGCCGCGCGCGAGAAGCGCTTCGTGGAGGGCAGCGGCCTGCCGGTGCGCATCTCCACGCTGGAGCTGATCGAGATCGGCGCCGGCGGCGGCTCCATCGCCCACCTCGACGACATCGGCCTGTTGAAGGTCGGGCCCACCAGCGCCGGCTCCGAGCCCGGCCCCGCCGCCTACGGGCGCGGCGGCAAGGAGCCCACCGTCACGGACGCCGACTTCGTGCTGGGCTATCTCAATCCCGCCTATTTCGTCGGCGGCACCATGGCGATCGACATGGCCGCCGCCGAGGCGGCGATGCGACCGCTGGCGGAGCGGGCGGGCCTCGGCGTCGCCGGCCTTGCCTGGGGCATCCACGACGTCGTCAACGAGAACATGGCGAGCGCGGCGCGCGTGCACCTGGCCGAGCACGGCAAGGACCCCCGGCGCTACGCGCTGCTGTGCACGGGCGGCGCGGGCCCCGTGCATGCCTACTACGTGGCGAAAAAGCTTGGGCTGAAGCGCCTGATCGCGCCGCGCGGCGCCGGCGTCGCCTCTGCGCTCGGCCTGCTGATTGCGCCGGCGCGTGTCGACCGGGTGGCGACGGTGGCGCGCGAGATGGACCAGGTGGTGTGGCCCGACCTCGAGGCCACGTTCGCGCGGCTCGAGGCCGCCGCGAGGGCCGTGCTCGCCGCCACGCTGCCGGACGGCGGCTTGCCGGCCGTCGTGCGGCTCGCCGACATCCGCTACGTCGGCCAGGCCTCCGAGCTGGTCGTGCCGCTTCCCGCGGGCCCCTATACGGCCGCCTCGCGCGGCGCCCTCATGCAGGCGTTCGAGGCGAGCTACGTCGCCGCCTTCACGCGCACGCCGCCGACCACCCAGGTCGAGATCATCAACGTGCGCGTCTCCGCCAGCATCGAGATCGCAACGGGCGCTTTGCCGGCGCGGGCGGCTGCGGGTGCGTGGCCGACGCCGAGCGCATCAACGACGCGGGCAGACCCGATCAAGGGCACGCGCGCCGTCTACTTCCCAGAGTTTCGCGAGTTCCGCGCCACCACCGTCTACGACCGCTACGCGCTGTTGCCTGGAGCGGTATTCCACGGCCCCGCCATCGTCGAGGAGCGCGAGTCGACGTTGGTGATCGGCCCCGGCGGCCGCTTCGAGGTCGCCCCCAGCGGCAACATCATCGTCACGATCGAGTGACCAGAACCCCAGCAGCCGAGCCCAATTGGGTCGGCTGCAAGGGG
>VBAB01000445.1:3346-9398 GCA_005888525.1 Alphaproteobacteria bacterium | reverse complement strand
ACCGATGGTATGTGCTCAAGAGCTATGTGCGATCCTCGCTTTGGATCGTTCCCTTCGTCGCTTTGCTTCTTGAACAGATCGCGCTGCACGTCATCTCCGCCGTCGATGCCTCAGCAGATTGGATCCCGCCTTGGCCTCTATCCACGGCCGGAACGCTGACGGCCCTGCAGACGATCATCACGCTGACACTTTCGTTTATCGTCTTCACGTTCGGCTCGCTGATCGTTGCCATCCAGATTGCCAGCGGCCAACTGACACCGCGGATCCGATTTACCGTTGGCCTGTTTCTTATGACCCTGTTGTTTGCCATCGGAACGGTGGCCCGGATCGAAGACAAGGTCCCCCGTCTGGTCACGTGGACGACCGCCGTTCTGGGTCTTCTTTCCATGTCGACCTTCCTCTTCCTGATTGATTACGCAGCGCGATTGCTGCGGCCCGTCAGCATTGTTTGGCGGGTCGGTGAGATGGGCGTCACCGTTATCCAGAGCGTGTATCCAGATCCGATCACGGAGCTGGACGCGCGTCCGCATGGTCGGCGCCCTGCGGGCGTCATGGATGTGCGCGCGGCAATCAATCATGAGGGTACCTCCGCAATCGTCCTAGCCGTGAACCTGAAGGCGTTGGTGGACGAGGCGCGCCGCGTCGACGGCATCATCGAGGTTGTGCCCAGGGTCGGGGATTTCGTGTCCGTAGGCGAGCCGGTGTTCATGGTGCATGGCGCCGTTCGCAACATCGATGAACGAAAACTACGCGGTGCTGTGGCGTTTGGACCGGAACGTACCATCGATCAGGACTCGACTTTCGCATTCCGCGTGATCGTTGATGTTGCGATCAAAGCTCTGTCCACGGCAATAAATGATCCTACAACCGCCGTACTCGCCATCGACCAGCTGCACCGCCTGCTGCGGATTGTTGGCGGCCGGCACTTGCACGAAGAGCAGATCAAGGACGGCAACGGCCGGGTGCGAGTGGTTTTCCCGACGCCGAACTGGGAGGATTTCGTGCAACTCGCCTGCCGTGAAATTCGCCTCTACGGCGCAGGAAATTTTCAGGTCGCACGCCGGTTGCGGGCAATGATTCAGAATCTGCTGCGAGCCCTGCCGGAAAGCCGGCGGACCGCCTTGCGCAAAGAACTAGCTCTGCTCGATCAGGCCATCGAGGGGTGTTATGTCGTCCCGGAAGATATTGCTCTTGCACGCATCGCAGACACACAGGGACTTGGCGGCGCCCACAGCGCCGCTGACGCGCTCGCTATTCCAATCGTGTTGGATTTTTCGGAGCGGGACTCTGCTTGAGGCTGCGTTCCCGTCGAAAATTATCGACGAGAACATGCAAGCCTATTAAGAGCACCTATAGTGGCAGCCCTCGGTGTCTTCATGGCGCGCGTATGCGCTTGCTTCTGATCTTGATGAAGCTGGCCCTGGTCGCGGAGCGGCTCCCGTGGGATGCGTGATCCATTGCCTCTCGATCCGATGCAAAGCAACAGTTGTGCAATTCACAGAATGAGAAGATGCCGCATGGCTTCAGCCACGGTTTGCGTGCGGTTGCGTGTTCCGAGCTTGGTCTCGGCCTTCTTGAAGTGACTGCGCACCGTCTCCACACCCAGCCCGAGCAAAGTGGCGATATCCTGCACGGTCCTGCCGTCCGATGCGTGGCGCAGCACCGACAATTCTCTCGGGGTCAGATGTGCACGCCTTCCCACTCGTCCAACGTCGTCTCCGATGAGCGACTCCAGTTGAACCGCTGCGGCGCTCGCTGCCATATACAGCAGTCCGCGAGCTGGCTCCAGGAAGCCGCTCGAGAGTGGCTTTGGTGACCAGAACGCCACCACCCATCGCCCTCCGACGGGACACAGGTAGCCGTCGCGCATGCCGTATTTGAGTGCCAGTTCGAAAGGCCAGCGGTCGACGCCGACCGGCTCTAGCATCCGCGAAAGCTCTGTCCACGTGAAGGGTGCAAGGCACATCCTGGCCGTCATGAGCCCTATGGGATGGCCGCCTGCCACGAAAGCGGCCCACTCATCCATCCAGCCCCGAGGAACATCCGGATGCACGAACACAGTCTTGCCCAGTTGAAGGCGCCGCCAGTCCCCGACTTTTACGGAAAAGCGATTGGCCCCTAAAACCCGCAGGGTCGTTGTCGATGCGATGGTATCGTGCAAGCGACTCAACACGTGCTCTGGTGTCGTGACACTGGCCACGTCCACAGAGTAGTCAATGATGTTCTCGATTGTCCTGTGATCGAGACCTGTTCGGTTCGCCAACATCCGTCCCGCGCAAACAGGGCTATCAAGGGCGCCGGAAGGCAAGCGCTTACCTGAGTGCCATCTTCGTGAGTCAACGCCAGAGCGACGGCCCCTCGAAGATCAGTGCCAAGGCGACGCCCAGTCCCGCGCTGCCGATCGACAGGGCTGAGGCAGCAGACAAGAGCCACAAGAGTTCTCGCAATTCATCGCGCATATATTGACGATTGCGGGCGTTCGCGAGCATCTGCATGCGCTGGGACCTTCCTTGAATATTCGCTCCATCCGAAGATTGGCGTATAGCGTGGAAGGTTGTGCGCAGACGATCGGGCGTAACCCCGGAAATGGCCGGGTTATTCCCGTAGCGAATGAGACCAGTGAGTGAAAACCCTGATTCGCGACGGCTCCTAAGAATCAAGGCAATTGCACCCTCGCCCCGAACCTGCCAAAGAGTGGGCCGCGGGCACCAAGCCTGCTTCGACAAGCTCAGCACGCGGTTTCCGGGTTGGACGAGCGAGGGCCGCTTCGCTTGCAGCAATGTGCCAATACTTTGACTCGGAGGTATGAGGCCGGGCGTGCGGTGTGCTGGCTGCCAGGGCAGCTTGGTCTAGCGAGGCGATATGCGCGATTCGGCGACAGGCATCGCCGGGATCGCGGAGGAGGAAATGACTTCCAACAGCCGCCGCTCCAAACGGTTCAGGACTAGCATGGCGCCCTCGTGTTGACGCCCTTGCCGCTCCATATTGCGGATATGATGCCTGCATCTCTCTATGCCAAGCAGCAATGTATCGGGGGAATTGAACGTCGGTGCATCAAGATCATCATCTTTGTCTTTGCGATGGTTGCGATGCGCATAGTCCGGTGTGCAATACATGATCTCGTGCCCGTCTGTGGCGTTTCCCGCTCGCTGCCGGGCAGCATTCCCTGCAGGCGCTCTGGCCAACGAGGTGCTGAAAGGTTTTCCGGCAATCTTGGTAACTATTCGGGTCGACGGAAGAATAAGATATCCGCAAAAGTACCCAAAAGGACGCGCTCCCATACCTGAGACCGCGCTGAGCCAAGGGACAAGGTCGTGGCCGACTGAAAAAAAGGCCGCGTCTCTGCTCCCCAACTGAGACGCGGCCCGCTGCAACGGTTCGAGCCCTGACCCATGCCCTGGCCGGGCAGACCGGTGGCCGACACCGATTGGAGATGTCTCCCTGGCCACGCCGTTTAGATGGGCCGCCGATCAGGCGGCGACCATCCCCTTTTCGGGGGAGATGCCCGGGTCGAGTGTCATTCTGCAGCCGGCCAATCAGCGAACGATGTAGCGCACGCGTCCTACCGCCTGCGCGCCGTGCGATGGGCAAATGTATTACCGACAGGTAGAACCGCGTGTATCCGCGTTCCCCCGGCCCGCGGCTGGCTGATCCTCAACCGGCCGCCAAGTCGGTTCAGTCGCATCCTGATGCCGCGGATGCCGACACCCGGCGGTCGTGAGGGGTGTTGTCTTCGCTCGAAATTCCTCTCTATGCCGCGTCCATTGTCGGCGACGATGACGTGCAGTAGGCCACCAATGCGCCTGAGCTCGACGGAAACTTGCGAAGCCGAGGCGTGGCGGTAAGCGTTCGCGAGTGCTTCCTGAACAATGCGGAAAACCGGTCGCTGCAGGCGCACGGGAAACTTGTCCCCCTTGCGGTTGGCCGTCAGCTTCGTGACGAGTCCGGAGCGATCGGCAAAACCATCGATATAGTGTTGGAGACTGAGGTATAGGCCTTGCGCGTGCAGGACCGGCGGATGCATCAGATAACTGAAGGTACGAAGCTCCTTCATGGCTTCGCCAAGCGAATCTTCAAGGGCGTTCCAGGATTTCTTGTCCTTCTCCGAGCGGGGGGATGCCCTGAGGGTTGTCGTCATGAGGCTGGCGGCGACCAGATGCTGCACTGTCGAGTCGTGCAATTCTTGGGCAATGTTCCGCCGCTCCTCCTCTTGAATGGTCAGAAGACGGTCGGAAAGTCTTTCGGCCCGCTCCTCCAACCGCTTGCGCTCGGTAATGTCGGTGATTACGCCGATAAGGCGTGGCAGCTTGCCTGGCGCGGCCTTCTCGAACCTTCCATCCATCTGCAGCCAGCGCCGTGTCCCGTCTTGGCGTTTGATGCGGCAGGTCGTTCGCCAGTTGCCCTCGCTCCGCATTGCTTCGTTTAGGCTCGTTTCCAACTCCGGGGCATCATCGGGATGAAGATAGTTCGCTATGAACTCGCGTTTGCTGAGGGGGCCATCGCCTCGACTTCTCCCGAAGATCTCATAGATGCGATCATTCTCCCAGACGGCCTGATCGGTTATCGGGTCCCACTCGAAGACGCCGAGGGCCGCTCCGCTCGTCGCGACGCGCAGGCGCGCCTCGCTCTCGTGGAGCGCGGATTCCGCAAGCTTGCGTTGCGTGACATCGAAATTCACGCCGAAGATGCGGTTTTCCCTGACGTCTGCATAGGCGCTGAGCCAGCGCACTGAGCCGTCTCGCATGGTTAGCCGGAATTCGTGGTGATAGGCTTCATGCTGCTCGGTGAGGCGACTCTTTTTGGCATCACTCGCGTCCAGATCCTCGAGTGGTATGCGTTTGCGCATCTCGTCAGTGGAGACAACTCGCGTGCCTTCAGGCAACCCGAGCAGCACGGCTTCTTGCTCGTCGATGCGGGCTTCGTTGGCCGTTATGTCGGCCTCGAAGGTGCCCATTTTCGCCGCATCCAAGGCGAGCCTCAGACGCAGCTCGCTCTCGCGGAGTGCCGCCTCGATTTCCTTCAACTGAGTAATATCAATGACGGTGCCGATCGAGTAGACAGGGCACAAGCCTTCGGCCGTTTCACGATAGAGTCGTCGTCCGTGGACCGATATCCATCGAGCCGTCCCGTCGGCATGGCGGACCCGATGTACGATACTCCATTTTCCTTTGTCGGAAGCCCTTACCGCTTCCGCGACAGCCGCGCTTACGGCGGCCCGATCCCTTTCGTCGACCAGGAGAGTGGCCTCGTCGTAGGTCATCTCTGTCCCTGCGGGGAGGCCGAGAATCCCGCAGAGTTCAGGCGAGAAACGGGTCACCATTCGCTCGAGATCAGTCTCGAAAATGCCGATGTTGCCGACCTCGACCGCCAAAGGAAGGAGCACGTCGGTCGCCAGCTGAGCGCGCGCGCGTGCAGTTTCGGGCGCAGTGCGGCCCTGCTCTGCAAAGTGTCGCCATTTGCGGCTTCGTTTCATACTCTCCGCCCCCGGCGATGGACCTGGAAACCACCGGACCCTCCCCGCAGGATTGGAGTAACCCAGCGATCGTAGAGCAGCAAGAAACCACCGGAGATGGAGTAAAGGAGACTTGGCAAACGGGAGATGGAGGCCTGTCTCGTTTTGCGGCACCGAGCGGCAGGTATTAATATCACCTCGAGCCGCGCGGAGTTATTCGGGCAAACCCTGATTGCTCGACCCCGGTGAGCACGAGACTGGATCCTGGTTAACAATTCGACGCCGTTTGACGGTCACGTTGCGGTTGCACCATGCATGCCCTATCCATGTTGTGACGCGTGGTTCCATCGGTCTTCTTGAGCCGTCATGCCACTCAGACGTACACCTCGAGGCAAGCAACGAGTGGGCCGCGCGCACCGGATGAGTTGAAGCGGCCTACGTCCGCATGTGGGAGCGACATGAACGGGGCTTGCCGCCGGAGAGCCTCAGCGTGAGCGTATTGCCTTCATCCTCCACCACCATTTGAGGAGAGGCGCGGCGGCCGCTGTCACCGCACGTGATTGGGACGCATCAGAAGAGCCCAAAGAGCGCTGCAATGCC
>VBAB01000445.1:0-3308 GCA_005888525.1 Alphaproteobacteria bacterium | reverse complement strand
TCGAAGGTAAGCGCGCGACCTCAAAACAGCTACGCCGCCACGATTGCCATGGCGCCCCGCCCGCCGCTCCCTCTGGGGCTGCGCTGCCTGCGGACTGGACGGGATGGGCGCCGCGATGGCGAGCTTGACACCGCGCTTGGCCGGCTGAGCTGGCGCGATGGTGCCTACACCCATGCTCATGCGACCTTCGATCGGCGGCTGGCGATGCACGCTGCGTGCGCTCCTCCGGGGAAGTTCAGCCACCACAACCGTCGGCTTTTCTTGAGACACGAGCGATCTCGACGCAGTCTCGGGAAGGAGCGTCCCTTTGGTCGACGCTGCCCGTGCCACGACGGCATGGGTCAGACAATACCCGTCGCCCGAAGCTTCCTGCCCAGCAGGGCAACCACCGCATGCGCGCCCCCGGTGGCCCTGCAGTAGGGCCAGCAAAATGTGGTCCGGCTTGTCGATCGGCAGCCTGGCGTTTGCCTGCTCGACGAACGTTCGCATCGCCTCCCGTGTCGGGACGGTCCATATGCCGTTGATCCCGCCGTCGTAGCATTCGACCCGTTTGAGCTCGTGCTGCAGCTCGCGCACGAGACTGGGTCCGTCAGCCGGAGATTTCGAACTCGCTGACACTGGCGTGGATGTCGGCAGAGTCGCTGTGGGTGCTTTCGTCGGCAAAATCACGACGGCACTGACCGCCGGAAGACGAGAAGGCGCCACGACGTGAGCCGGCAAGCGTTCAGAAGCCATCTCCGGCGTCGGATCTGGAGAGTCGATCGCGACGCGCGAGAGCCCATGCGTCCCTACCGCCAAGCCCGCGAGGATGAGGCAGCTTCCGACCAGCACTCTCATGACGCACTCCGAACGCAGCCCACCGCAACCTGCATCGGCATACGCAAATCTATGCACGGCTTGCAAAGCACCGGCAACGCCCTCTCGGTGCCTGCAGTCGCCTTCCACGCGGCACTGTGGCCGCTTTGCATTTAGGCTGGCGGCGCAGTCAGAGAGGTGGGAGGGCCGGGCGGCCGCAGCGTGGTCGGACGAGAGACTGGGATCGGCGTTGCACGTGGCCGGCTCTGAAAGCTGCAGCTCAAGCTCCACCGCGCCGTGTTCACGATGGCATCACTCTCAGATCACGCGCCCCGGCTACGTTCCCCGCTGTCGATGACGGACGACAATGGTGTGGTCCGGATCGCTTTTGCGCAAGGAGTTATTGCCATGAAGACCATCGTATCAGCCCTTCTCGCCCTGTCGGTTCTCGCCGGCATCGCGGCCCCTGCCAGCGCCTACGACGCGAAGGGGTTCTACGAGCAGCAGGAGCGGCAGTCTCACTGACGCGCTGAAATGGAGCGCGGTGGCCAGAGCCACCGCGCTCCACTACCACGGAGGGTAGCCGTGAAACCGTTGGTGAGTGCAGCTGTATTCGGCTTGGTGCCCATCCCTCCCATGCTCGACACCGGACCGAGCAGTGATGAAGATCGACGAATGACAGCCGAGGACGCAAACGCTCCGCAATTCTTGTGGCTTCCTGTTTCCGTCGCCGAACGGATGGCGACCAAAGACGAGCTCGCCCGAATCCGCGACGAGCTCGAGGACACCCGCAAATAGCTGCTTGGCGAGCCACGCACCTTGGACGAGGTGCGAGCCATCCAGTATGACAGCCGGACGAACGCTGGATTGCGGGAGGAAGAGATGAACGCGCGGCTGCTCCGTTCGTTTACGCATGCCTTGCTGTGCCCGCTCTTGATTTTCGCGTGCCTGCAGCAGGCGATTGGCCAAACCTACCCGGACAAACCCGTTCGACTGGTGGTCCCGTTTGCGCCGGGAGGACCGGCTGACGCGCTTGGGCGCATCCTGGGGGAAAAGCTCAGCCAGCGCTGGGGCCAGGCTGTGGTCATAGAGAACCGGGGCGGGGCGGGCGGCAACATCGGGGCCGCCGTGGTCGCGCGCGCTGCACCCGACGGCTACACGCTGCTGCTCAACGCGTCCAGCCATGTGATCAATGCGAGCCTAACCGAGAACCTCCCTTACGATCCCATCAAGGACTTCACGCCGATCTCCGAGGTGGCCTCCTACATGCTGGTGCTGGTGGTGCATCCCTCGCTGCCGGCAAGCACGGTGAAGGAATTCGTCGACCTGGCACGCGCCCGCCCGGACGGCCTCACCGTGGCGAACGCCGGCAGCGGCACGCCCACGCACCTCGCTGCCGTTCTGTTCGCGCAAGCGGCGGGACTCAATTTCGTGCATCTCTCCTATCGCGGCGCCGCTCCGGCAACCAACGACGTCCTGGCCGGCCACGTCCTTGCCATGTTCAACAATCCCGTGAACGCGGTGCCGCAGGCCAAGGCCAACAGCTTGCGCGCCATTGCGGTCACCGGGTCGAAGCGGCTGTCGCTGCTCCCGGACCTGCCGATGATTGCCGAAGCAGGCTATCCGGGCTTCGAGACCAGGACCTGGTATGGATTATTCGGCCCGGCGGGACTGCCGCCCGAGCACGTCGCGAAACTCTTCGCCGACACGCATTGGGCGCTGCACTCGCCCGATGTGGCCGAGAAGCTGGCCTCCCAGGGATGGGATATCTTGGGAAGCGCACCCGCCGATTTCGCTGTCGTGCTGAAGTCGGAGCTGGACAAGTGGTCGACGGTGGTCAAGGGCGCCAAGATCAAGGAGAATTGACGTGGACCTGCATCTTCACGGCAAGCGCGCGCTCGTCACCGGCGCAAGCCTGGGTATCGGGCGCGCGATTGCCGAGGAGCTGGCGCGCGAGGGCTGCGACGTCGCCCTCGTTGCGCGCGATGCCGCTCGCCTGCGCCGCGCAGCCGACGAGATCGGTACGGCCACCAACCGCAGGATCGTAGCCGCGCCGGGTGACGGCTCGCGCGCGGACAGCATCGCGGAGGTGATTGGTGCCGCTCGTGCCGCGCTCGGCGGCATCGACATTCTCGTCAACAACGCGGGCTCGACCCCCGAAGACGGCATCGATCGCGTCGACTTCGAGAAATGGCAATACTCGGTCTCGCTCAAGCTGTTCGGATATGCGCGCTTTGCCCAGAGCGTGTTGCCGGAGATGCGGATGCGCAAATGGGGCCGCATCGTCAACATCATCGGGCGCTCCGGGCATCAGCCCAGGCCCGTCTATCTCGCCGGTGGCTCCATCAATGCCGGTTTGCTGAACCTGACCAAGGCGCTGGCCGAGGAGTGCGCCAAGGACAACATCCTGGTCACCGGCGTGAACCCTGGGCCCATCGACACGCCGCGCTGGCGCACGCTGCGGGAGGCCGCCGTTGAGGCACGCAAGATATCGGCGGCCGAATTCGATGCGC
>VBAB01000444.1 GCA_005888525.1 Alphaproteobacteria bacterium | reverse complement strand
CTGATTACAGCAAAGTAGCCTTCGGGGGCGGTCACATGCATCCTGAGATGGCCGCCGAGAAGGTCCCGAGCTATCTGGCAAACCTTGCCAATGTTCGAATAAATCGACCGAAATTCCTCGCTCGCCATTTCACCCCGCCATTTGTTCCTGAGCAGATCGTCAATGACGAGATGCTTGATCGTTTTATTCACACTATACGAATGATCGAGCGTCAGGGCGTGGCGGTAGTCGCGATTCAACCGCCGCTTGTTGGAAATTGGCCTTATGCTGTCGCTTTCGTGGATAGTTTCCGACGTCGCTGCAACGGTGAACGGCTCCTAGATTTCAGCGATCCAGACGAGTTCGCAGAACTCTACCAAACGGGGGCTAATTGGTATGATGGTTCACACCTCAGCGAGGCGGGCGCCATGGCCTGGTCGAAGATGGTCGCCGAGCGCTTCAGTCAGATCCTCGATTCTGACATGGCAGGGGGCAGGACATCGGCATGTCCTTAGCGCGGTAACGGCCGAACAGGACCGGTAACCCGCGCCGAATGTGCGGCGCCACCTACTCCGCCGCGCGCATGGGGGACGGCTGAGGATGTACTGAGGCGGCCAGCTGCCTGGCATAGACCTCCCGCCAGGGGTTCTTGTCGTCGCTGACGAAGTAGCCGCTGCGCGCTCCGCGATAGACCTCGGCGTCCTCGGCACCGGGCGGCAAGACGCCCTTGTCGCGCAGAGCACGCGCCGCCATCAGCAGGCGCCGGCGCGTGCGGGTGATCATCTGATCGGATGGTGCCAGATGCTCCAAGGTGTGGTCGACGACGGGACCCATGCTCTCGGTAATCGCCTGGTCCTGCAGGTGGATGCCGTCGATGCCGCTGTAAATCGAGCCGTTCTGCTGGGCGGCGCGATCGATGCCCCAGTCGTTGCCCGGGTTCGCCGCCATCCGCCAGCGGCCGAGCCAGTCGGTGGTGTTGGGCAGGAGCTTGTTGCCGCGCCCGGTGCCGCCGATCGGCGTGCCGTCCTTGAAGGCCGGCTGCGGCAGCGACATGGCCGACACCCCCCGCTTCCACCACAGGAAGCAGAACATGGTGTGGCTGTCGTCGAGCGGCACCCAGGCGCGCGCATGCATGTGGCTGCCGAACTCGCCGTTGGGTGCCTGCGTCCAGAAGGGAAACAGGAAATTGCCGAAGCGCCAGTAGGTCTGGCCGGGCCCGGCTTCGCGGTAGCCGGCGTATTGCGTGCCCCACGGCGTTTCGGCGAGGTGATACTCGGGGGCTCGGTTGGTGACGGTGTGCCGGACCGGCTCGTTCTCGGCCAGGTCCTCCGGATCGACGTGGCCCGCGTGCAGGAAGCCGAAATGCGAGGTATCGATCTCGCCCTCCAGCGCCTGCAGATAGTTGCAGTCGCGCTGGATGAAGCTCACTTTGATCTCGTCCTCGGGGACGTCGAGGATCTCGAACGCCGGCAGCGGCGGCGCCTCCGCGCGCGATCCCATGTAGACCCAGACGACGCCGGCGCGCTCCACCACCTTGTACGCCTTCGCCTTCACCTTCTGCTTGAAGCCCGGCGGCGGCAAGCTCGGCATGTCAAGGCAATTGCCGGCGACGTCGAACTTCCAGCCGTGGTAGATGCAGCGAATCCCGCCCTCCTCGTTACGTCCCAGAAACAGCGACGCACAGCGGTGCGGACAGCGATGGTCCATGACGCCGACCCGGCCTGCGCTGTCGCGAAAGGCGATCAGTTTCTCGCCGAGCAGCATCAGGCGAAGCGGCGCACCGTCGCGCACGAGCTCCGAAGACAGGGCCGCGGGGATCCAATAACACCGCATCAGATCGCCCATCACGGTGCCTGGGCCAATGCGCGTGAGTTCCATGCCTTCGGTAGCCGTCGTCATCTGATCCTCCCGATCCGGCCGCGGGCGGCTGCAAGATTTGACGCCATGCTAGCACAGGCCTGCACGGGACGCGAAAAGCCCCGCCACCTCTCGGGTGAAGCGGGGCTCGTCATCACTTCCGATTCGTGTCCAGCGACGCCGGACTTCTGTACGAGGCGCGTAGCCTCGTTGATGCGTATCAGCTTTGTCTTC
This sequence comes from Alphaproteobacteria bacterium, assembly GCA_005888525.1. Lineage (GTDB taxonomy): Bacteria > Pseudomonadota > Alphaproteobacteria > Rhizobiales > Hyphomicrobiaceae > AWTP1-13. Next base: position 3,580 of record VBAB01000444.1, on the reverse strand, counting down.
GATAGTGCGATTGGCCGGCCGCGTGATCAGCGTGCTCGAGCTCGACCGGCGAACCGTGCCCTCGCCCTTCGGCGGGGGCGGGACTGACTCTGGGGTGGCATCATCGCTCCTCCGCTCGCTGTTGGTCCACGCGACGACCGCGTGTTGCGGGAGGAGCGCCGGGCGCCGAGCTCTGGCGACCGAGGACGCTCAACTCACCACAGCGGCGAGCGTCGATATGAAATGTTGTCCCTATGCCTTGCGATGTCAAGAGACTAGAGCAGGATCGTTTCAGATGGAATCACATCGGCTCGAATGCAACGTCGAGGCTGAAGCGTGAACGCTGCTCTACTCGTAAAGTTAGAGAGCGCCCTCAGTACCAATCGGCGAAGAACACCTCGATGATGGCCTTGGCGACACGGACCGCGATTGCGATCGCAACGCATACGAGGCCGAGCGCGTCGAGAAAATAATAGTGGTCGGCGATGGCAGGGGAACCGTTGAGGATGCGCAGCAGGCCGAAGAAACCCAGGAGGAGGTAGGGGAAGTCCAGCGACTTCACCCACGGCTTGCCGAAGCGGCGATTGAGCTCGACCGACAGGTACAGCAGGCCGGTGGTCAACCCCAATGCGGTTGTGATCGCCAGGCCGGCGATGACGGCAGCGGCGGTGTAGAGCGTAATGCCGGAGATGGTCGCCAGCGAGATGGCGACGAAGGCGGCGCAGAGGAAGATGCCGATCAGCAAGACCGTGAGGGCGATCCGCCCGATCGATGACGGTGCTGCCGTCAGAGGCCCATTTCTGTGATACCCCTGTAAAATCCGGGCAAAGAATATCGTGACGAATATGTCAGGTATGGACGTGATGAACAGAGCCACATTGCCTGTCATGCATTCGGTCCAAGTTTATTGCGCAGTCAGGTGCGCGTGAGCCGGCTACGACGAGGGCTCGAAGAATAACAGAAGACGTGCCCCGCACTCCACCGATGAATGGGAGCTTGTCGCTCCCAGGTCCGCGAAGGTGTGGAGGTCGATGGCGACGTCGCTGTTGCCGTACTGTGCCGCGTCGCGGTCGCGCGGCGTTCGACAATTGACAAAGTCCCATCCTGGTGATCGCATTGGGGCGATCACCTCCAATCGCTTCTTGCCGGGGTCGAGCATGATCCGACGTGCGATAGTGGTTCTGTCCTGCGGGTTGGCTATGGTCCTGTTGACGGGCTTTGGTGCACCGAAGATCGGCGAGCGAGTTTCCTCCACCCAGGACGTCAAGCTCGGATTTTCGTATCTCTCCCAGGCCCAGGTCCAGGATCTCTGGCGACGGGCGGACAACTATGCTTTGGCGGAAGCTTTTCTCAGGCAGTGCGGCTCTCCCTCGCATGTCGAACGGCGCATGATACTGGCCGCGAGGGATTGCATCGAGGCGCGAGCGCTCAACAGGGTTGCGGCATACTTCAGGAAGAAGGTCGCAGAGATGAGCAACGGCCATATATTCTTGTGCGCGACCGATCAGGCGAAGGCGCTCATCAAGAGCACGCGTGCAAGGATCGATCGTGATGTCGAGGAGGTTCGGTCCATGTGCCGGGCCTGCTTGTTCTGCTGACCAGCTCGGGCCGGCCCGCATGAGCCGGGTATCCGCTTCGGCGTCTCCCTGCTAGCTTGGGCGGCATAAGGGCACGGCAACGTCCGTAGCTGGCCAGATCGACCCCTTTTAACGCGCTCGCTCGAAGGCGCACGTCGTTGGGAGGAACCCATGCATTGGCACACAGAGATTGCGCTCGCCGCGCTTCTGGTCGTTGCTCTCGGCAGCGCTCCCGTCGCCGCACAGAAGTCCGGCGGGACGCTGCGCATCTACAACAGCACCAACCCGCCGAGTGCGTCGCCCCACGAGGACACGACGATCGCCGTCGTCATGCCGTTCATGGCGGTCTACAACAACCTCGTGCGCTTCGATCCCGCCAAGCCGCGCAACAGCTTCGACACGATCATCCCGGAGCTGGCGACCGGCTGGGAATGGGACGCGACGAAGACGAAACTCACCTTCAAGCTGCGCTCCGACGTCCAGTGGCACGACGGCAAGCCGTTCACGGCCAAGGACGTGCAATGCACGTTTCACCGCCTCAACGGCAAGGAGCCCGACTATCTGCGCCGCAATCCGCGCGGCATCTGGTACGAGCACCTGACGGAGGTGACGCTCAACGGCGACTACGAAGTGACATTCGTCCTGTCGCAGCCGCAACCGTCGCTGCTCGCCATGCTGGCCTCGGGCTACACGGCCATCTACCCGTGCCACGTCTCGGGACGCGACATGCGCGTCAAGCCGATCGGCACCGGGCCCTTCAAGTTCGTCGAGTTCAGGAGCAACGAGGCGATCCGGCTCGCAAGGAATGCCGACTACTGGAAGAAAGGCCAGCCCTACCTCGACGCGATCGAATGGCGCATCGTGCCGAACCGTTCGACGCGCCTTCTCGCCTTCGCTGCCGGCGAGTTCCACCTGACGCAGACGGCCGACGTAACCCCGCCACTGCTCAACGACGTGAAGAAGAATGCGCCGGGCGCGACATGCGCCTTGTTGCCGACCAACGTGACGACGCACATGCTGGTCAACCGCGAAAAGCCACCCTTCGACAATCCGCAGTTGCGGCACGCGATGCTCCTGAGCCTCGATCGTCAGGCGTTCATCGACATTTTGAGCCTGGGCAAGGCCAACCTCGCCGTGAACATGATGCCGCCGCCGGAAGGCAACTGGGGTATGCCGATCGAGGAGCTGAAAAAGCTGCCGAGCTACGGCGACCCTGTCGCCCAGCGGGAGGAGGCGCGCAAGATCATGGAGAACCTGGGCTATGGCCCCAACAACAAGCTCAAGGTCAAGATCGCGACCCGCGACTTCAATACCTTCCGCGATCCGGCCGTGATCCTCGTCGACCAGCTCAACAAGATCCATTTCGACGCCGAGCTCGACGTCGTCGAATCTTCGCTCTGGTACAATCGCCTCTTCAAGAAGGACTACGCGGTCGCGCTCAATCTCGCCGGTGCCGGCATCGACGATCCCGACGGCGTCCTGAAGATGGGCTTCGCGTGCAAGTCGGAAGCGAATTTCTCGAGATATTGCAACCCCGAGATCGACAGGCTGCTGGACGAGCAGTCGCAGGAGCCCGATGTGGCGAAGCGAAAGGCGATCGTGTGGAAGATCGAGCGCATCCTTGTGGAGGACGTCGCTCGGCCAATCATCTTCCATGGCATCGGGGCGACCTGCTGGCATCCTCACTTCAAGGGCCACGTCCAGCACGAGAACTCGATCTACAACAACTGGCGGTTCGATAACGTCTGGCTCGACAAGTAGCCGCTTGGATCCAACAACCCCTGCAGCCTCTCCGGCGGGCTAGAGAACGGTCACCGTGCGTTCGCCGTTCAGCGCCAACAGCACGTGCGCATTCATCGGCAGCCCGAACTGACCCTCCACGTACTGACAGACCAGCTCGGTCTTCAGCTGCCCATCGTCGCGTGTAAACCGCACCCCGAACATGGAGCCATCGTCTGCAACACCCGCCATGGACAGCGGCGGCACGAAGCCCCGTCCGTCCACCAATTCCGTGACCACCTCAG
>VBAB01000443.1 GCA_005888525.1 Alphaproteobacteria bacterium | reverse complement strand
GGCTTCGGCCGTTACATGAAGGTGCTCACGCTGGTGGCCAGCGCGGGCGCGCTGCTGCTCTCCTTCGACTACATGCGCGAGACGAGATCGTCGAAGTTCGAGTACCCGGTGCTCGTGCTGCTGGCGAGCGCCGGCATGATGATGATGATCTCCGCCAACGATCTCATCGCGCTCTATCTCGGCCTCGAGCTGCAGAGCCTGGCGCTGTACGTGGTGGCGGCCATCCGCCGCGACGACGTGCGCTCGAGCGAGGCGGGGCTCAAGTATTTCGTGCTGGGCGCGTTGTCTTCCGGCATGCTCCTCTACGGCGCCTCGCTGATCTACGGCTTCACCGGCTCCACGAGCTTCGCGGCCATCGCCACGGCCGCCAGTGCCGCAGGGGCAGGGCAGGACATCGGCCTGATCATCGGCCTCGTGTTTCTGCTGGTCGGCATCGCCTTCAAGATCTCCGCCGTGCCGTTCCACATGTGGACGCCCGACGTCTACGAGGGTGCGCCGACGCCGGTCGCCACCTTCTTCGCGGCGGCGCCCAAGGCCGCGGCGATCGCGCTGCTGATGCGCGTGACGCTGGGCGCCTTCGGGGGCATGGGGGCGCAGTGGCAGCAGGTGGTGAGCGTGCTCGCCATGGCCTCCATGGGGCTCGGGGCGTTCGCGGCCATCGGCCAGACCAACATCAAGCGCCTGCTCGCCTACTCGGCCATCGGCAACATCGGCTATGCGCTGATCGGGCTCGCGGCCGGCTCGCCGGAGGGGGCGCGGGGCGTCATCATCTACATGGTAATCTACGTGGCGATGACGCTCGGTGCCTTTGCCTGCGTGCTGGCGATGCGCCGACCGCAGGGCATGGTGGAGGAGATCGACGAGCTGGCGGGATTGTCCGAGACCAATCTGGGCCTCGCCGCGGTTCTGGGCATCTTGATGTTCTCGCTTGCGGGAATACCGCCACTGGCCGGCTTCTTCGCCAAGTTCTACGTCTTCGCCGCCGCCGTCAAAGCGGGGCTGTGGCCGCTTGCCGTATTCGGCGTGCTCGCCAGCGTCGTCGGCGCCTACTATTATGTGCGCATCGTCAAGATCATGTTTTTCGACGCGCCGAAGGAGAAGTTCCTCGCCGTCCCCGCCAAGGCGGCGCTGGTCATGGGGCTCGCTGGCCTCTTCATGCTGCTCTACGTGGTTTGGCCGGGGCCCCTCGTCGACGGTGCCGACGCGGCCGCCAGAACTCTGTTCTAGGATACGAGCCGTTGGCCGACCGGTCGCCTTATCCGCCATCCTTTCGCAGCGTCATTCTCGAGGAAGCCGGCTCCACCAACACGGAAGCGTTCAAGCACGCCCTGGCCGGCGAGGTCGGACCCCTGTGGGTCATGGCGAGGCGCCAAACCAAGGGGCGGGGGCGATCGGGCCGCACCTGGTCGCCCGGGCCCGGCAATCTCTACGCCAGCCTGCTGCAGCGGCTCGCCTGTCCCCAGTCGGTTGTCCACCAGCTTTCCCTGCTTGCGGGCGTGGCGGCGGTGGAGGCCATTGCGGCGGCAACGGGGCCCCGGATAGACGGCTTGCGACTGAAGTGGCCCAACGACGTCTTGATCGGCGAGGCCAAGTGTGCGGGCATACTGCCGGAGAGCCAAATCGGACCAGGGGGCGCGGAGGTTGTCGTCGTGATCGGCATCGGCATCAATCTGGCGTCGCACCCGACGGCGCTAGGCCGTGCCGCGACGCACCTCGCGGTCCATGGTGTAACGGTCGCGCCTGAGGCGATGCTTGGCTTGCTGGCCGAGGCCATGCAGCGCTGGCTCGAGGTATGGGAGTGCGGCGTGGGCTTCCCCCACGTGCGCGCGGCCTGGCTCAGGTACGGGAGCAAGGCGGGAGAAAGCTTGACCGTCAATACGGGACGCGAGCGCATCGACGGCACCTTCCTCGACCTCGATGACAGCGGCGCCCTCGTCATGCGCGATGCGCAGGGCGGGCAGCGCAAGCTCACCTTCGGCGATGTCACGCTGGCGCATACGGCTCCCGAGGGGCGCGAATGATGGCGAAGGCACGCTACACACCCGCCGGCGACGAGCTCGTCTTCATGGCGCTCGGCGGCATCGGCGAGATCGGCATGAACTGCTATCTCTACGGGCTGGGGCCGGCCGACGCGCGGCAGTGGCTGATGATCGATCTCGGCATCACCTTTCCGGAAGGCGAGAACGATCCCGGGATCGACGTGATCCTCCCCGATCTGCGCTTCATCGAGGAGGAGAGGGCCAACCTCGCGGGACTCCTGCTTACCCATGCGCACGAGGATCACCTGGGCGCGGTCATAGAGCTCTGGCCGCGGCTCAAAGTGCCGATCTATGCGACTCCGTTTACGGCAGCGATGCTGAAATCCAAGCTCGCCGACTTCGGGGGCAAGCTGCAGCTGCCGATCGAGGAAGTGCCGCTCGACAGCCGCTTCAAGGTCGGACCGTTCGATTTGGAGCTCATCTCGGTCGCCCATTCGATCCCGGAGCCGAACGCCGTGGCCATCCGCACTGATCTCGGCACCGTGCTGCACACGGGCGACTGGAAGATCGACGCCACGCCGACCGTCGGGCCGCCGACGGACGAGGCCGGGCTCAGGCAGCTGGGCGCCGACGGCGTGCTGGCGATGATCTGCGATTCCACCAATGCGCTGCGCGAGGGGCGCTCGCCCTCCGAGACGGACGTCGCCAAGTCGCTTGCCGGCATCATCAGGGGCGCGAAGCGCCGCGTCGCGGTGACCATATTCGCCTCCAACGTCGCGCGCATCAAGGCGGTTGCGGAAGCCGCCAAGGCCGTCGGCCGCCACGTCGTCGTGGCGGGTCGCGCCATGCATCGCATTATCGCCGTGGCCATGGAGACGGGCTATCTGCCGGCCGGGTTCAAGTATCACGACCAGCGGCATTTCTCCTACCTGGAGCCGCATGAGGTGGTTCTGCTGTGCACCGGCAGCCAGGGCGAGCCACGTGCTGCCGTCGCGCGCATCGCCGAGGACCAGCATCCCGAGGTGCAGCTGGACAAGGGCGACCTCGTCATTTTTTCCTCCCGCACCATCCCCGGCAACGAGCGCACGGTCGGCCGCATCCAGAACCGGCTCATCGATCTCGGCTGCGAGATCGTCACCGATGGCGACGCGCTGGTGCACGTCACCGGCCATCCCCGCCGCGAGGAGCTGAAGGAGATGTACGGCTGGGTGAAGCCGCGCATCGCCATCCCCATGCACGGGGAGGCGCGGCATCTGTCCGAGCACGCCAAGCTGGCGCGCGCCGCGGGCGTGCAAGAGGTGCTCAACGTGCGCAACGGCGACATGGTCCGTTTGGCGCCGGGTGCCGCCGAGATCGTCGACGAGGCGCCCGTGGGACGTCTCTTCCGCGACGGACAATTGCTGGTGCCGAGCGACGACGGGCCGGTGCGCGAGCGTCGGTCGCTGGCCTTCGCCGGCGTCGTCATCGTCGCGCTGGTACGGTCGGGGCGGGGCGAGGTGGCGGCCGACGCCGAGATCGCACTCGACGGCGTGCCGGCCGCCGACGCGCAAGGGCGGCCGATGGTCGACATCGTGCGCGAGGCGATCGAGGGCACGATCGCCAGCATTCCCCGCGACCGGCGCCGGGACGGGGAGCTGGTGCGCGAAGCCGTGCGCCGTGCCGTGCGCTCGGCCGTGGAAGACGTGTGGGGCAAGCGGCCGATCGCCAAAGTGCTGCTGACGCGTGCGCCACGGTGAGGAGTGGGGCCGGGACGCGCGGATTCCCTCTCCCCATTTTCTTTCAGAATGGGGAGAGGGATAGGGTGAGGGGCAGCTACGAGCGCCAGAGCAAGCGGCCCCCCCTCACCCCGACCCTCTCCCCGTGAAGTACGGGGAGAGGGAGAAGAGCCAGGAGTAGAGACGATGATCGGACGACTGAACCACGTGGCCATTGCCGTGCCGCAGCTCGGCGCTGCCGTCGCCCAGTATCGCACCACGCTCGGTGCCGAGGTCTCCGAAGCCCTTCCGCAACCCGAGCACGGGGTCACCGTGGTGTTCGTCACTCTACCCAATACCAAGATCGAGCTGCTGGAGCCGCTTGGAGAGAAGTCGCCGATTGCAGCCTTCCTGGAGCGTAATCCAGCAGGTGGCATCCATCATCTATGCTACGAGGTGGCCGACATCCGCTCCGCACGCGACAGGCTCAAGGCAGCGGGCGCCCGTGTGCTCGGCGACGGCGAGCCGAGGATCGGCGCCCATGGCAAGCCGGTGCTGTTCCTGCACCCGAAAGATTTCAACGGCACGCTGGTCGAGCTCGAGCAGGCCTGAGGACGAGGGGGCATGAGCGTTTCGTTCGCCTTTGCCATCTACGTCGTGATCTGGTGGACCGTGCTGTTCGCCATCCTGCCGATCGGCGTGCGTACACAGGGCGAGGACGGCACGACCGTGCCCGGTACCCCGGAGAGCGCGCCGACGCGTCCGCGATTATTGCGCGTCGTGCTGCTCACAACCCTCGTGTCGGGTCTCGTGTTCGCCGGTTTGTGGGCGGCCGTCAGATACGGTCTGATCGACCTCGAGCAATTGCTCGGACGTCGCGCGACACCCTGAGCGCAAAACGAAAAGAGCAAGGCCGATGGGCCTTGCTCGAGGGATTGCCGAACTTGTTTTCAGACACCGCACGCGCTCATTGTCGGCGCGTAGAGCGGAATTCCTTCCCCAGACTTGGGCTCCAGAGGCCCCTGCATAACGAGTGGTCTTATGACCTTTTTTATAGCGTGACACTAGCTAAGCCGCGGCCTTCTGTCACCCCCTGAAACCAAGAAATAATGGAGCACCAGCGTATTTCCGTCGCGGCAACGGTCACGTGCACGGCACGCAGTAGTGATCCTCGGACTGAGCGCAAGAGGCTGATTGACGGTCTTGGCGGAGATTGCCTCAGCGATGGGAACAGGATATTACGCGCTGCAGCATTGGCCTGCGCCGGGCAGCAGGTGTGGCGGCGCCGGCCGCTGCCCTCAAAGGGCCCAGGTATCCACCTCTGCCCAACAATTAATCACGGAAGCCATGCGCCTCTCCCGATTTTTCCTGCCCGTCCTGCGCGAGACGCCGAAAGAGGCGGAGATCGTCTCCCACCAGCTGATGCTGCGCAGCGGCATGGTGCGCCAGTCGAGCGCCGGCATTTATTCCTGGCTTCCCCTGGGCTTCCGCGTCCTGAAGAAAATCGAGCAGATCGTGCGCGAGGAGCAGGACCGCTCGGGCGCCATGGAAATGCTGATGCCCACCATCCAGCCCGCCGACATCTGGCGGGAAAGCAAGCGCTACGATGCCTACGGCCCGGAGATGCTGCGCTTCAACGACCGGCACGACCGCGAGATGCTCTATGGGCCGACCAACGAGGAGCTGATCACGCAGCTCTTCCGCGACGGGGTGAAGTCGTATCGCGACCTGCCGCGCAACCTCTACCACATCCAATGGAAGTTCCGCGACGAGGTGCGGCCCCGTTTCGGCGTCATGCGCGGGCGCGAATTCCTGATGAAGGACGCCTACTCCTTCGACTTGACGGCCGAGGCGGCACGGCACGCCTACAACAAGATGTTCATTGCCTATCTGCGCACGTTCGCCCGCATGGGGCTCAAGTCCATTCCCATGGCCGCGGATACGGGGCCCATTGGCGGGGATCTCAGCCACGAGTTCATCATCCTGGCGGAGACAGGGGAAAGCCGGGTCTACTGCCACGCCGACCTCGTCGAGACGCGTGCGCCGGCCGCCGA
>VBAB01000442.1 GCA_005888525.1 Alphaproteobacteria bacterium | reverse complement strand
AGGCCACGGCATCGTGCCGGCGACGCCGCCGGAGAATGTGGCGCGGCTTGTTGAATTGGTCCGCACGGGCGCGCAACGATAAGCGACGTCATCCCGGCGCTTGTCGCCGAGATCCAACTATCCACAAGCGGCTGAGTTCACGGATGGCTGGATACCGGGGACAAGCCCCGGTATGACAAGGCGATGCTGCTGTGGCTGAAGGCACTGCACGTGATCGCCGTCATCGCGTGGATGGCGGGGCTGCTCTATCTGCCGCGCCTCTTCGTCTACCACTGCGCGGCTGAGAAAGGCTCCAAGCAGTCCGAGACCTTCAAGGTGATGGAGCACCGGCTGCTGCGCTTCATCATGAACCCGGCGATGATCGTGGTGTGGGTGACGGGGCCGTGGCTCGCCTGGGCCCAGGGCATGCTCCATGATCGCTGGCTGTGGGCGAAGTTTGTGCTCGTGGTCGTCCTGACCGGCTATCACCATGCGCTGGGCCTCTGGCGGAAAGACTTCGCCGCCGACCGCAACGCCCGTGATCAGCGGTTCTATCGCCTCGCCAACGAGGTGCCGACAGCGCTGATGGTGGGCATCGTCATCCTGGTGGTGGTGAAGCCGTTCTGAGCTAGCTGGCTCAGTTGCAGTCACCTCAAAATGTACTACCTAACTGCCCTTTCATTTGCCTGCGAACCTTGCTATATGTGCGTCGTCACCACCCCCGGCCGGGTATGAGCAGGCGGGTGCGGTCCTCGAGCGCCGAGCATGGCGCGTACAGAGGGCCATGACCTTCCGGAACGCCATTCGGCATTCACGTCCTTCCTTCCGGCTCCGCGCCTTTCACGTATCCCACCCCCCAAGCGCGCAGCCCCTCCCCATCCGGAGACTTTGTTATGGCTATGCAAGACGTAGTAACGAAAGAGATGAAGCTACAAGACCTCAAGGTCAAAACGCCGACGGAGCTGTTGAGCTTCGCGGAGGAGACCGGGGTCGAGAACGCCAGCGCCATGCGCAAGCAGGAGCTGATGTTCGCCATCCTCAAGCAGCTGGCGGCCAAAGAGACCGATATCATCGGCACCGGCGTGGTGGAGGTGCTGCAGGACGGCTTCGGCTTCCTGCGCTCGCCCGATGCCAATTACCTCCCCGGTCCGGACGACATCTACGTCTCACCCTCCCAGATCCGTCGCTTTGCGCTGAGGACCGGCGACACGGTCGAGGGCCAGATCCGCTCACCCAAGGAGGGCGAGCGCTATTTCGCGCTGCTCAAGGTCAACAAGATCAACTTCGAGGACCCCGACAAGCAGCGCCACAAGGTGCACTTCGACAACCTCACCCCGCTCTATCCGACCCAGTGGATGAAGCTGGAGACCGAGGATCCCACCATCAAGGACCTCTCCCCGCGGGTGATCGACGTCGTCTCGCCCCTCGGCAAGGGCCAGCGCGCCCTGATCGTGGCGCAGCCGCGCACCGGCAAGACGGTGCTGCTGCAGAACATCGCGCACTCCATCGCCGTCAATCACCCGGAGTGCTTCCTGATCGTGCTGCTGATCGACGAGCGGCCGGAGGAGGTGACCGACATGCAGCGCTCGGTGAAGGGCGAGGTGATCTCCTCGACCTTCGACGAGCCGGCGACGCGGCACGTGCAGGTGTCGGAGATGGTGATCGAGAAGGCCAAGCGCCTGGTCGAGCACAAGCGCGACGTGGTGATCCTGCTCGACTCCATCACGCGCCTGGGCCGGGCCTACAACACCGTGGTTCCCAGCTCCGGCAAGGTGCTGACGGGCGGCGTCGACTCCAATGCCCTGCAGCGTCCCAAGCGCTTCTTCGGTGCGGCGCGCAACATCGAGGAGGGCGGCTCGCTGACCATCATCGCCACCGCGCTGATCGATACCGGCAGCCGCATGGACGAGGTGATCTTCGAGGAGTTCAAGGGAACCGGCAACTCGGAAATCGTGCTCGACCGCAAGGTGTCCGACAAGCGCGTGTTCCCGGCCATCGACATCGCCCGCTCGGGTACGCGCAAGGAGGAGCTCCTCGTGCCGGCCGACCAGCTCAAGAAGATGTATGTGCTCAGGCGCATCCTGAACCCGATGGGAACCATGGATGCCATCGAGTTTCTGATCGACAAGCTGCGCTCGACCAAGACCAACGGCGAGTTCTTCAACTCCATGAGCACGGGGAAGAATTAGCGGCGCTGAGCAGTGCGGTTGGTGAGATCGGATCGATCGTCGCGAGCCACAAGTTCTTCCGGCCAACGACAACCTCACTGGCGTGGGGGGCTGGCGGGAGCTGATCAAGGCGGCACAGTAGTCTTCGGTCGCCAATAAATGGCGCGGTGTCATCCTCGGGCTTGTCCCGAGGATCCAGCTGTCGGCAAGCACCGGAGCGCGTGGATGGCTGGATGGTCGGGACAAGCCCGACCATGACAGCGCTAGCCTGGCGACCGGCTTTTCTTGCCCATTCAAGAAGACGAGGTCGTCTCTCTCGACCTTGTAGCTGCGCACCCGGCCGAGCAGCAGCTGGTAGTCGATGCCGTGGCAGGGAGAGCCGTAGCCGAGCCGGTGGCGAACTCTGCACGCAATGTGGATCGTCAGGACTGCGCCGGAGTGCGGTACCAGCCCGACACCGGCCCGCAGGGGGTCTGGACGCTCAGCCATCGCAGCCGTGTGAAGTCCATCGTGGCCGGGCCCTGGATAGGCTTGCCGTCCATCTCGACGATGCTCCATTGGCCCGCTGCGAGGCTTGGCTCGGCGGCGTGCGCGGCCGGCGCCAGAGCGGCCAGCGCCAGCTGCGCCACCACCACACACATCAGGAGCAGCTTCACTCGCGCCTCCCGCACAATCCATCCGGTATCTGATTTACAGTAGTCAGCAAATAGTGCGAAGTCAAATGCTCGCGTCGGTAGGGTCATGTGCTCGGTGCCCCCCGTTGTCCCCGCAGTACCTCCAGCAGCGCATCCGCTTCCGTCACCGGCGGTGAGCATTGGGGGCCGAGGCAGGCGTAGGCGGTGGGCTGGCTGTCGAGGGCGGTCTTGCCGGCGAGGGGGCCGGGGACGGGGAAGCCGGCGGGGCCGGATGAGGGTTCGGTCACAACCTGCTGCACGGCGCCGGGGAGGGAGAGCTTGAACATGGCGCGCGCCAGAGGCGCGGCGGTTTGGTCCGTGCCCGGTGTATCCGCGGCCGTGGCGGCGGGGTTGATCACCACGACGTGCTGCGGGGCGAGGAGGTCGTAGAAGCCGGCGAGCAGGCCGCAGTGGCCGAGCGTGTTCTTGCCGAGGTCGGCGGCAAAGGCCTGCGGGATGGCCTCGGCGCGTTCCAGGTATTCCGGCTTGCCGGTCAGCAGGCCGAGCGCCACCAGGTTGGTGATCATGACGGCGTTGGCGTTGGGGGTGGCGTCGTCGTGGGCGCCGCGCATGCGCACGATGACGTCGGGCGTGTCATCGGCGGTGAAGGCATAGCCGCCGCCGTCCGCCACCCAGAAATGCTTGTCCAGGGTGGCGCACCAGCGCTCCGCCGCGGTGAGGAAGGCGCCCTCGTTGGTCGCCTGCAGCAGCCGCAGCGCGCCCCAGATCATGTTGGCGTAGTCGCTGGCGGTGCCGGGCACCTTGGCCTGGCCGGCGCGCCAGGAATGGAAGAGCCGGCCGTCCTTCTCCATGTGCTGCACGATGAAACCGAAGGCGGTGGCGGCGGCCCTCAGCCACTCCGGCCGGTCGAACACGCGCGCGGCATGGGTGAGCCCGGCGATCATCAGGCCGTTCCAGTCGGCCAGCACCTTGTCGTCCCAGCCGGGGCGGATGCGGCCTGCCCGCCGCGCCAAGAGCTTGGCATGCATCTGCGCCAGTGCCGTCTCGTCGGCGGCGGAGCCCAGGACGGGATTGCGCAGGCGGTTGAGGATGGTGTGGCCTTCCCAGTTGCCCGCTTCGCTGACGTCGTAGGCCTCGGCGAACACCTCGGCGTCGGCCTCGCCCAGCACCTCGACGATCTCGGGCTTGCTCCAGACGTAGAACTTGCCCTCCTCGCCTTCGGAATCGGCATCGAGCGAGGCGGCAAAGCCCCCGCCCTCGGCGATCATCTCGCGCAGCACCCAGCCGGCCGTCTCGTCGATGCGCCGCGCGTAGAGCTCCTTGCCGGTCTCGCGGTAGGCCTCGCACAGGAGGTCGATCAGCAGGGCGTTGTCGTAGAGCATCTTCTCGAAGTGCGGGGCGAGCCAGCGCTCGTCCACCGAGTAGCGCGCGAAGCCTCCGCCCAGGTGGTCGTAGATGCCGCCCTGGCAGATATTGGTGAGCGTGGTGTCGACGGCATGCTTGGCGGCCTCGTGGCCATAGCGGATGGCGCCGCGCCACAGCAGCCAGAAGAAGCTCCACTGCGGGAACTTCGGGGCGCCGGACAGTCCGCCATGGACGGGATCCACCGCGCTGACCATGCGGCCCGTGAGGTCGGCCAGCACCTCGTCGCTGATCATGGGGGTGGCCTTGCCGCCCTCGCGGGCGTTGAGCGCGTCGACCAGCATGCCCGCGTTGTGGGTGACCTTGTCGCGCTCCTCGGCGTAGACGCGGGAGACCTCGCGCAGAACCTGCGAGAAGGCGGGCCGGCCGTAGCGGGGCGCGGGTGGGAAGTACGTCCCGCCCCAGAAGGGGCGCGCCTCGCTGTCGAGGAACATGGTGAGCGGCCAGCCGCCCTGCTCGCCGAGCGAGTGCAGGGCGCGCATGTAGATGGCGTCGATGTCGGGCCGCTCCTCGCGGTCGACCTTGATGTTGACGAACAGCTCGTTCATGACGGCTGCGACGGCCGGGTCCTCGAAGCTCTCGTGTGCCATGACGTGGCACCAGTGGCAGGCCGCATAGCCGACCGAGAGCAGGATGGGCCTGTTGGTGGTCTTGGCCTCGGTGAGCGCCTCCGGCCCCCACGCCCACCAATGGACGGGATTGTCCTTGTGCTGCAGGAGATAGGGGCTGGTCTCGCGGGCGAGGCGGTTCTGGGGGGTGGATGATGTCAACGAGGCAGGCGTCGGCGAGGCTCATCGGTACGTCGGCGTACTTGCGGATCAGCTCGAGAACCTCTTCGGGCTCCTCACCCAGATGAAAGGCGCTGCACGCCGCCGCAGCAAAGTTGCCAGAGCTGGCGTGCCTGCGGGCCCGAGTAGAGGGAAAGCCTCCGACAATGCGGCCTCGCAGGTCTTCCAGGGCGGAAGGAAC
>VBAB01000441.1 GCA_005888525.1 Alphaproteobacteria bacterium | reverse complement strand
CCAGCAGTCCGGCGAGCAGGATGGCAACGAGCGGATCGAGCCCGGCGTGGAGGGTCAGCGCGAACAGCAGATAGCCACCGAGGCCGACGAAGGCCTGCTGGCCCACCGAGACCAGGCCCGCATAGCCGGCCAGCAGGTTCCAGTACTGCGCCAGCGCCAGCATTGTGAGCACGAAGATCAGATCGTTGAGCAGGTCGCGGCCGGCGAATGCGGGCAACGCGACCAGCAGCGCCGTGAGGCCGACGCCGGCAAGGCCGATGTGGCGCGAGAGCGGTGTCGCCACCTCGATGCGATATCTGCCCCCTTGCGTTGATTCCCTGCGCCGGATCGACCCGACCCACTGGCCGGCGGCCTTGGCCAGCGGAGCAAGCGGGCCCTCGCGCCGCCGCGCGTTGCGTGCGCTCGCTGCCACCGCCGCGCCCCAGTGCGCCGCCACCCGACTCGATCGCTCATGCCATGTCTTGGCCTGCACGCGAACCGCAGCCACAACGCGCGGCACCTGCGTCTGTGCTTGTCGCAACCCGGCGTCGAGCACCCGTTCCGATCGCCGTCGCGCCCGACGCAGTGCCAGGCTCGCCAGCTTCACTCTACGCTCCGCTCGGTCGAGGACACGGACAGCCACCCGCCCGGAGACCAGCTGATCGCGCCAGACCACGATCTGTCGACGCAAGCCCATGCACGCCTCACTGGCCGGCGCGGGGAAAGAGCCCGCGCGGGCGCAACACCAGCACCGCCAGAAAGGCCAGATGCCCGGCCAGGATCTGCCATTCGGGATCGATCTTGGCGCCGACGGCCTGGGCAACGCCGATGATGATGCCGCCGGCCAGCGTACCCCACAGGCTGCCCAAGCCGCCGATGATGACGGCCTCGAAGGCGTAGAGCAGGCGTGCCGGCCCGATCGTCGGGTCGAAGTTGGCGCGCATGCCGAGATAGAGCGCGGAGACGGCGATCACTACCATGGCGATGGCGGTGGCGAGGGAGAAGATGTGGCGGTTGTCGATGCCCATCAGCTGGGCGACCTCCGGATCATCGGAGGTGGCGCGGAAGGCCCGGCCCAGCTCGGTGCGGTAGAATATCAGATTGAGCACCAAGATCACGCCGATCGCCGAGGCCAGCGTCAGGAGCTGCATGGTGCCCAGCGCAATGCCGCCGCCGAGCGAAATCGAGGCGGTCTCGATGGCGCCGGCCTTGAGGCGCTGGCTGTCGGCGGAGAAGACCTCGAGCAGCCCGTTCTGGATGATGATGGAGAGCCCGAAGGTGACGAGCAGCGGCGGCAGGACATCCCGGCCGATGGTTCGGTTGAGCAGGTAATGCTGGAGCGCATAGCCGAGGCCGAATAGCGCCGGCGCAGCGAGCAGCGTGGCGAGGAACGGGTCCAGCCCGAGGGCGGTCATCAGCACCAGCACCACGAACGCGGACAGCACGATGAAATCGCCGTGCGCGAGATTGACGAGCCGCATGATGCCGAACATGAGCGACAGACCCGCCGCGAACAGGGCGTAGAGCCCGCCCAGCATGACGCCCTGCAGCAAGGTGTCGATCCAGGCCGTCATGCCGGCCCACCGAGGCTTCGAGGCGACCTTCGGCGGGCCGGCATGATTCTATTCTTGCGCGCGGTCATGCCGGAGGCGTGCTTCCAGCACGACCCACCAACCCCGCGCGCGAGATACCGTCGCGCCAAAACCATGGACCGCAGCGTGCTCAAAGATATGCGCGACGGTATCATGCGCCGAAATACGCGGTGTGGATCTGGTCGCGGCTGAGCTCCGCGGGTCGTCCCTCCAGCGACATGCGCCCTTCCTGGAAGCAGTAGACGCGATTTGCCACCTGCAGCGCCTGCACGATGTCCTGCTCGACCAGGATGATGCTGGACCCGCTCGCCTTGATGCGCGGCAGGGCGGCGTAGATGTTGCGGATGACGACGGGGGCAAGCCCCAAGCTGACCTCGTCGCACAGCAGCACGCGCGGATTGGCCATCAGCGCGCGCCCGATCGCCGCCATCTGCTGCTCGCCGCCCGACAATGTATGCGATGGGGCGCGCCGGCGCGCGGCCAGCGCGGGGAACAGCTCGTAGATGCGCGCGAGTGACCAGTAGCCGCAATCGTGGCGGCCGTAGGCGCCGATCGCCAGGTTCTCCTCGACGCTGAGCGAGGGGAAGAGCCGCCGACCCTCCGGCACCAGCGAGATGCCGAGGCGCACGATCTGCGGCGCTGACAGCCCGCCGATTGGCCGGCCGGCATAGACCACGCTTTCGGGTGTGGCGGCCAGCAGCCCCGCGATGGTCTTGAGAAATGTCGATTTGCCCGCGCCGTTGGCGCCGATGATGGCCAGCGTCTCGCCCTCCTCAAGACGAAGGTCGATGCCGTACAATGCTTGGAAGTCGCCATAGAATGCCGTGAGGCCGCGCGTTTCGATGAGAGCCATGCTGGGCCTCACGCGCTTCCGCCGTAGGTTGGGTCGAGCGTCAGCGATGACCCAACGCAAGCTGCAGTCTCCGCCAGTGTTGGGTCTACGCTTCGCTTGACCCAACCTACGATGCCCCTCATGCCGCGAGCCCCATGTAGATCTCGCGCACCTCGGCCGAGCCCATCACCGTGGCCGGGTGCCCTTCCGCGATCTTGCGGCCGAAGTTGAGCACAATCAGCCGGTCGACCACCGCCACAAGTGCATGCACGATGTGCTCGATCCAGACAATCGTGGTGCCGCCGGCGCGGATGCCCCTGATGGTGGCGACCAGCTCGTGACACTCGCTCTCGGTGAGGCCGCCGGCGATCTCGTCGAGCAGCAGCAGCTTCGGGCCGGTGGCCAGCGCGCGCGCCATCTCCAGCCGCTTGCGCTCGAGCAGGGTCAGGGACCCGGCCGGTACATTGGCGCGGCGGATGAGTCCGGTCTGCTCGAGGATGCCGGCGCAGACATCGGTGGCGCCGCCGACCGACCTGCCGCGGCCGTGCACGGCGGCCACGAGCAGGTTCTCGAACACGGTGAGATTCTCGAAGGGGAGCGGGATCTGATAGGAGCGGCCGATGCCGGCGGCGCAGCGCCTGTGCGCCTCAAGATGCGAGATGTCCTTGCCCTCGAGCAGGACCTCGCCGCTATCGGCGGCCAGATTGCCGGCGATCAGATTGAACAGCGTCGATTTCCCTGCCCCGTTCGGCCCGATAATGCCCACCGCCTCGCCGGCAGCCACGCCAAAATCGATCCCGTCGGCAGCTTTCACCGAACCGAAGAACTTGGAAAGGCGCCGAGTCTCGAGCAGCATCGTGTGGAACCCGTCCAACAGAATCGTCTCACGCGGGTTGCGGCCGGGCCCAGTGCCCCATGAGCCCACCGGTCATCCCGGTGCTCGTCACCGGGATCCAGCGTGCGGCACGCGCCGGCGCTCGCGGATGGCTGGATGCCGGGGACAAGCCCCGGCATGACAACCGGGACCATTTCGCTTGAGCCGCAACATTAGGCGATTCAAGTAATCGCCTCCATCTTGCCCCCCACCGGAATCTCCGGTGCGGTGCGGTTGTCGGTGATGACGATGTCGTACTTGTTGCCGTCCTTGATGCGCCATTG
>VBAB01000990.1:1357-2973 GCA_005888525.1 Alphaproteobacteria bacterium | reverse complement strand
TCGGCTCGCCCTCGCTGCGCTCCCCATAGCGCTCCTTGAATGGCTCGAGCGCTTCAGCGGCCTCTTTCGACCAGGACGCAAACAAAGTGCACTCCCCGCGAATGTCGGGCGCGCCCGGGTGATTTGAGCGAACTTGCTCGAAGGCGCGCACGAGTCGCTGTTCGCTCAAGTGCAGCAAGCCCAGGTAGTCCTGCACATGCGCTCGCGGCCCGCCCGTCACCGCTTCCGCCGCCCCTTCGAGTGCCGATCCCATGGCGCTCACGACTTCGCGCACTACTCCGGTCGGCTCAGCACCCATCTTTTCGGGTTGAGCGCTGGCCGCCTTGCGGATTTTCTTCACCTGCACGGCGGCATACTTGAAGTGCGGCTGCTTGGATACGGGGTCCCACTCGTAGATGGTCAGCTCATTGGCCGCGCGCGGCCGCTCTGGCTCATCCCAATACCCATAGTGGAAGGGCATGAAGAGATGCCCGGCAATCACATCCGCGATGCGGACCGGCGCTTCCACCTTGCCGCGCCGTGAAATCAGCCGCACCATCTGCCCGTTCTTGACGCCAAGCCGCTCCGCGTCCGCCTGGCACATCTCTACATAAGCATCCGGTTCCGCATCGCTGAGCGCCGGCGAGCGGCCTGTCTTCGTGCGTGTATGAAATTGGTACACGATCCGGCCCGTTGTCAGCATGAACGGGTACTTCTCATCGGGCTGTTCGTGCGGCGGCTCGTAATCTGCAGCTTTCAGGTGGGCTCGGCCGGCAGGGTTGTTGGCCCGGTATTGCTGCGGAGTTACGACCGCGCCCGTGATCAAATCATGTCCGAAGCTCTCACACCTATCCGGCTCGGTGGGAAAGTAATGATCGACGTAGAGCCGCCGCGTGCCGTCTGGGTGCTCGCTATTGCACGGCCATTGCACACCAGGACCTTCACTCAGCTTCGCATAGGATAGCCCTGAGTAGTCGCAAGGCCGTCCAACCGTGCAGGCCTTCCACGCTTCGAAGGCCTCCTCCGGGTTCACCCATTTGCATGCGCCGGGCATAATCAAGGAAAATATCAAAATCTGGCCTTGCGTCGCCTAGCGGCTCGATCGCCTTGTGACTGATGTGCACGGTGCGGTCGACGTTCGTAAACGTGCCGGTCTTTTCCCCCCACAGCGCTGCCGGCAGAACGACGTCCGCTAGATTTGCGGTTTCAGTCAAGAACGCATCCTGCACCACGACGAAGAGATCTTCTTTTTCAAGGATCTTGCGCACACGTGGCAGGTTGGGGAGCGAGATAGCGGGGTTCGTGCCGCTGATCCAGAGCATTCTGATCGAACCCGTTTCGGCCAAATGGAATATCTCGAGCGCGTGCGTCGGAGGCGCCCAGTGCGGAATTACCGCAACATCCACGTTCCAGATCCGCGCAAGCTCCTCGATGTGCTTGGGGTTGTCCCAGTTCCGAAAGCCTGGCAAATCGCCATCGGCACCGGTCTCGCGTGTATTTTGAGCCGTTGGCTGCCCGTTCATCTGCAGCACGCCGCAGCCCGGCTTGCCGATCATGCCGCGCACAAGATTGATGTTGTTGACCTGCACCGCCGCAGCTGTCGCCTGCATCGACTGGTAAATGCCCTGCAAGCAAGT
>VBAB01000990.1:0-1271 GCA_005888525.1 Alphaproteobacteria bacterium | reverse complement strand
CGTTTTGCTGAGCGCGCCGAACCCTATTGTGTGATTGTCGACGAACGACCGATCGACATGCCCTGCAGAAATCACCAGATGCAGTAGCCCGTTCAGAAGTGCAACGTTGGTGCCAACCCGGGGCGCAAGATGGATGTCGGCTTCGCGCGCCGTCATCGTGGTCCGGGGGTCGATAACGATTAGCTTTGGCGGGCGTGATCCTCGACGCCGATCAAGGATGCGCGACCACAGGACGGTATCCGTCGCAGCCATATTGTGGCCGACGAGAAACAAGCAGTCGGTCTCGTCGATATCGAAGTAAGAACCTGGTTGTCCGTCGCAGCCGAAGGTCTGCTTCAAGGATTCGCCGGCTGTCGCAGTGCAGAGGCGTGTGTTGCCATCCATATGCGGCGTGCCTAGGCCGGCTTTGCCGATCAGTGCGAGGGTGTAATATTCCTCTAGGAATAGCTGGCCGCTGGTATAGAAGGCGATCGCGCTCGCGGTGAACTTTTCACGGACCTCCCTTGATTTGCTGACGATCAAGCTCATGGCCTCGTCCCAGCTTGCCGCCTGAAGCGCTCCCGATTTGCGGATACGCGGCAGCGTGAGCCGATCTGGACTGTGGTTGGCTTCCCAGCCGTGGAGACCTTTGGGCCCCAGTCGGCCCCGATTGACGGGATCGCAGCCTCGGCCTCGTACACCAACGATGCGATTACCGGCAACGCCGATATCAAGCGCACAGCCGTTCGAGCAGAGCACGCAGGCCGACTGCACCCATTTCTCCGCTGCGGCAATCATGCGGCTGTCGGTCCGCTCGGGCCATTGGCCCTCCCCCGCGTACGGCATGCGAGAACCCCAAATGTCCTCGATGCTGTTGCGAGTCTCCGCCGCTGGCGATGCCGACTGGCTTACATCATTCATGGCGTACTTACCTGCAGAGTTATGTTTTGGAACACCCTCGTGCAGATACGGTTCCGCTTGCAAACACGCTAAGTTGCCGGTTCGGACCTATACGCTGGTAGTCCGTTGCCCGGCATCGTTCCACGCCATAGCGACAGCCAGATTCATCAAGCTTGAGCTCCGCGCTTCATTGAATTTTCGAGTGATGAGTTGCGGCGGAACGGCCTGTGCAAAGCAGCGTTGAAGCAAGTCTATGCGGCCATCGTCGAGTAGCTTGAATCGTTGCGGCAATACCCAGATCGCAGACACGGCCATTGCAAATACGGCGGCCTAATCCGACGCACGCTCCACACGGACGTCGTCGAACCGTTCCTGAAAGCCGCTTCTCAGCT
>VBAB01000440.1 GCA_005888525.1 Alphaproteobacteria bacterium | reverse complement strand
TCGCGCCAGCGCATCGAGGCTAGCTGCTGCCGATGCTTGCGCGGGGTCGGCTTCGATAACGCCGTTGGTGACGAGCGCGCGATACTTGTCGAGGAGGGTCATCTCCGCTTCGGCTAGCCCGACCATGGCGGCGGGTCAAGGCGACGCAAGCCACCGCTCCAATCGGGCGTCGAGCGTGTCGAAACAGGCCAGCATGCGCGTCCGTCCTTCGAGGACGCATGACGCTCGCGGCATATGCGGCGGCGGCGCCCGGTTCGAATGCAATGTCGAGCACAGCGCATGAGCAAGGTGCGCGCCGCGGAGCCATTCGCGGCGGATCGCCGCATGTGGCGGTGCAACATCACGGTTATTTCATTGTTATATCGCTGTTTTCCTTCGTCATACCATGGTCATCGTCGGCTATGATTGTGCAGTGCATGATGAGATCGCAGATGCGGGGCTCACCCGCGCTCCCAACGACAACGAGCATAGGGCGCGGCAATAGCGAATGGAGCGTGATCATGAGCGAGGTACTGTTCAGCCAGGGGGCCGATGAGGGCACCGTGCGCAAGCTGTGGCCGACGGAGACGGACAAGTTCCGCGACCACTTGCTGCGCCTCGACAAGGAGAGCCGGCGCATGCGCTTTGCGCATTCCGTGTCCGACTCCTTCATCGAGGACTATGCCAGCCGCATGGCCGAGTTCGGCAGCGTGGTTTACGGCTATATCGCGGAGGGGCGCGTGCGGGCGGCCGCGGAGCTGCGCCGGCTGGGCGACGCCTGGGGCGAGGAGGCGGAAGCGGCCTTCTCCGTCGAGACGGTTTATCAGGACCAAGGCATCGGCAGCGATCTGATGGGCCGTATCGTACGCGCCGCACGCAATCGCGGCATTCGCCGGCTTTACATGAGCTGCCTGGCCGAGAACTCGAAGATGCAGGCGATTGCGCGCAAGCACGAGGCCGATCTGCGTTTCGAGTATGGCGAGGTGATCGGCGAGATCATGCCGGACACGCCCAACTATTTCTCGATCATGGCCGAAGCCGCCGAGGACCGCGTCGGCTTCATGATCGCCGTGCTCGAGCTGCAAAGCAGGATGGTTCGGGCGGCCTGAGCAACCGGCCGGGGCCCTCGCATGCTTTTTGCGGAGCACATCGCCACGGACGCAAAAATGCTCGAGGGAGAAACGTGCAGGGCCCCATTGACCCGAAACGCAACGTGCCGCTGATCGATCTCGGGACGGTGCGAGACACGCTCGCCTACATTCGCGACGATCTTCAACGCGTACCCGGCCTGGAGTGCGCGGGGGAACTCATCGCCTCCGCGCTGGCTGAAATCCAGGCGGCCGAGCGCCGCCGGCTGGCGCCGATCCCGCGCTCGGTCCTGGAGACCCGCCTGTTGCAGCGGCGCAAGCACTGAGCTCGATGCATTAAAGCGATGCGCCGAGCTCAATCTCCCCATGGCTTGCGCTTCCGCCACAGTGTTGCCATCGAGCTGACATCCAAGCGACAACCAGGTACATGAGGCGCGGTCAGGTCCGCCAGGCGGATAGCTCTCGCATCTCGCGAAGCCATGGGGAGACACGACATGTCTGCGGTCGCCACGGCGTCCACCGGCACTGCGCGCGCCAGCAAATTCCCGATAGTCTTCTCGGTTTCCGCGCTGACGCTCGGTGTCGTGGCGGGGGCGATATTTTTGGCGTTTCCGGAAATCGACCTGATGGTCAGCCGCGCATTCTACTCCGGCGACAGGAATTTTGCCGGGCAGTCGGCGTTCTTGGTGGTCGGTCTGCGGGTCTTTTTCGTGGTTGTCTTTTGGCTCTGCGTCGCCGGCGCGGCCATCGGCCTCTGGATGACGCGCGATCGAAAGCGCGCCTGGTTGCATCTGACTTTTGCCCAGTGGCTGTTCTTGGCTACCTGCCTGGCGATGGGGCCGGGGATCATCGCCAACCTCACGCTGAAGGATCATTGGGGGCGTGCGCGTCCGAGGCAAGTCGCCGAGTTCGGAGGTTCCAAGGCCTTTACACGGCCGCTGATTCCGGCAAACCAGTGCCCGCGCAACTGCTCTTTTGTCAGCGGCGAGGCGGCATCGATTTTCTTGCCGTTTTATGCCGTCGCTTTCGTGGCGCCGCAGTGGGCGGCCGCATTGGTGACGGCAGGCACGCTGCTGGGGTTTGCCAGCGGAGCGGTCCGCGTGTCCCAAGGCGCACATTTCTTGAGCGATATCGTCTTTGCGGGAGTGTTCATGGCACTCACGGTCGCCTTGGTGTATTGGGCAATACTCGGACGGTCCGGCGCCAAGTCGTTGCCGGGTGCCTCGGCCGGTCGAGGCGACTGACCCCGCCTGCCTGCACGAGGCGGACGCCGAAAACCAATGGCAACACGCGATGGGACCGTGACAGCAGGCATGGGGCACGACCTCCACACGACGGCAACGGGGGCGGCGGCTCGGCACCATCCGGAGGCGGATCGCCAGGGAGGCCCCGAGCTTTCGATTGTCGTTCCCACCTTCAACGAGGCTGAAAACGTCCCGCTCGTCGTGATGCGCATCGCCGAGGCCCTCGCCGGCGTCAGGTGGGAAGTCATCTTCGTCGACGACAACAGCCCGGACGGCACGGTCGCCGCGGCCCGCAAAATGGCCCAATCGGACCCGCGCGTTCGTTGCTTGCGGCGCATCGCGAGGCGCGGGCTGTCCGGCGCCTGCATCGAGGGCATGTTGGCGTCGTCGGCTTCGGCGGTAGCCGTCATGGATGCGGACCTCCAGCACGACGAAACGCTGCTGCCGCGCATGCTCGAGAGCATTCAACAGGGCGCGGATATCGTGGTCGGCACGCGCTTTGCGGCTGGCGGTGCCGCCCAAGGAGGTCTCTCCCGCGTCCGGCATTGGGGCAGTCGGTTCGCGACGCAGTGCGCGAAGCGCTTTCTCGGCGTCCAACTCAGCGACCCCATGAGCGGATTTTTCATGATGCGACGGGAGCTGTTCGACGCCGTTGCGCCGGGACTATCGACGCACGGCTTCAAGGTCCTGCTCGACATCGTGGCCTCGAGCAAACAGCCCCTGAGGGTCGTCGAGCTGCCCTTCACGTTTCGCGCGCGCCAGCATGGCCAATCGAAATTGGACAGCCTGGTCGTCCTCGAATACCTCGGCCTGCTGCTTGCCAAGCTGTCCGGCGACTGGCTGTCCATTCGCTTCGTTCTGTTCTCCCTGGTCGGCTCGACCGGTCTGCTCGTGCACTTGTGGGCGTTGCAACAGGGCCTCGCGCTGGGGCTCGCTTTCGATTGGGCGCAGACCGTTGCCGCCTACGCGGCCATGACCTCCAATTTCGTGCTGAACAACCAGCTCACCTATCGCGATCGGCGGCTGAGGGGGCTCTCGGCCCTCAAAGGCCTCATCACGTTCTATGCAGTCTGCAGTGTCGGCACGATCGCCAACGTCGGTGTCGCCAACTGGGTTTATGGGAGCCGGCCGAGCTGGTGGCTCGCCGGCACCGCCGGGGCCCTGATGGGCGTCGTCTTCAACTACGCGGCGAGCTCGGTGCTCACCTGGCGGCGGAGCTAGGCTCATCTCACCCATTCACGACAGAGAGGGTCGGTTGGCCGTCGCGCCGGCTCCTCGCTGCAGCCGCTGGCGTGACCCTGGTGATACGTCGTGCCTCCAGCCTTATCGGTTGGCTTTCCAGCTCACCAAGCGAGCTCGAGAATCTCCTTGACGTCGTCGGCCGTCTTTATGGGGCGCGGGTTGAGCTGCACGGGCTGATAGCTCAGCGCGCGCCGCGCGATCTCGTCGAGGTTCTCACGCTTGATGCCGACCGCCCGTAGCGTGGTGGGCTGGTCGAGGCTCGCCACCAGCTCCCGGACAAGATCGCTGGCGGGCCGGCCCGCTTCGCCCATGACTTCCGACAGGGCCTTCTGGCGCTCGGCATTGACTGCTGCGTTCCACTTCAGCACCGCGTGCAGCATGACGCAGGAGGTGTGCCCGTGCGCGACGCCGAAGGTGGCGCCGAGCGCATAGCCGATGCCGTGGCTGGCGCCCGTGGGCACGCCGGCGGCCGAGGGAGCGATCGCCTGCCACATGCCGATCTGCGCCTCCAGCCGCGGCGCCAGATCGCGGGGGCTCTTCTTGATGGCGGGCAGAGCACGGTGAAGCAGCTCGAGCCCCTGGAGCGAAAGGGCCTCGGTCGCCAGGTTCGCCTTGGCGTTGCAGTAGTTCTCGACTGCATGGTCGACCGAGCGGATGCCGGTGCAGAACAGCAGCCAGTCGGGCGTGTCGAGCGTGGATTCCGGATCGAGCACCACGGTGCGCGGAGCGAACAGGCGGTGGCGGAACGACTGCTTGGTGTTGGTGGCGGACTGGGTGATGCCGGCGTTTTCCGTGAACTCGGAGGCCGAGAGCGTGGTCGACACCGCGATCATGCGGATCGGATCGGCCGGCAATGTCATGTCCTTGTATTTGTTACGCTCGAAGCCGAGGCAATAGGGCTCCATCGCCTCTGAGCTGTCGAGCCCAGCCCACAAACAGAGCAGCATGCCCTTGGTGGCGTCGATCACGGAGCCGCCACCCACCGCCACCAGCAGATCGGCCTTGGCCTCGCGGGCGGCGTTGGCGCCCGCCACCACGTCCTCGCGCGGGCTGTGGGACCTGATGGTGGAATAGGTGCCAACGTGGCGCGTGCCCAGCGCCTTCTCCATGCGCTGCAGCGGCCCGTTCTCCTTCTGCGCCAGCGAGCGGGTGGAGGTGACGAACACGCGCCTGGCGCCGATACGCTCGGCCTCGGGGGGTGCCGAACACGATGCGCTCATGGGCGGTGATATGGAAGGTGCCCGATGCGGGCGCGGCGCGAGGATCGCTCATGGTTTGCTCCGATCGGATCGCAGGGCTCAGCGAACTCGCGTATCTGACGAGTGTTTCGGCGTGCTGGCAAGAGATGTCGATGGCATGGGGCGCAATACGGCCAACGCCTATCGCGCCTTACGCCTGCGGCGTGCGTCCGGCCAGCACTTCGGCGAGCATCTCGCGGTCGATGTTGCCGCCGCTCAAGACGAGGCCCACGCGTTTGCCGGCCATGCGGTCATGCTCCCGCAGCAGAGCGGCCAGCGCCGCCGCGCCGGCGCCCTCGGCAACATTGTGGGTATCCTCGAAGCAAGCGCGCATGGCCTCGGCGATCTCGTCCTCGCGCACGCGCACGACGCGCTCCGCACCCCGTTGGATGATCGCCAGCGACTCCTCGTGCGGGACGCGGCAGGCCATGCCGTCGGCAAAGGTATTGGCCGAGTTGGTTGGAACCGGGCGACCCTGCTCGAACGACAAGGCAATGGCGGGTGCATTGTCGGCGACGACGCCAATGATCTCGGTGTCGAGCCCAAGCAGATCACGCACCGTAATCAGACCGGAGATCCCTGACCCCATGCCGATGGGCGCGTAGACGGCATCGAGATCGGGTTGGGCCGTGAACATCTCCAGCGCGTAGGTGGCCACGCCCTTGACCAGCTCGGCATGAAACGAGGGCACATAGTGGTAGCGCCGCTCGGCGGAGAACCTTGCCGCATGCTCCCGGCTTTCGTCGAAGTCGACGCCGACCACGATCAGCTCGGCACCGAAAGCCTGCATGGCGGCGTTCTTCTCGCGCGAGTTGCCGTGCGGCACGAAGATGGCGCAGGGCACGCCCGCCCGCGCTGCCGCCAGCGCAATCGATTGGCCGTGATTGCCGCGCGTCGCGGTGACGACGCCCTGGAGCGCCACTCCGCTGCGCTTCAGGGCGTCGAGGTAGACGATGCCGCCGCGCACCTTGAAGGCGCCGATGGGCGTGTGGTTCTCGTGCTTGACCCACACTTGCGCCCCTGTCCGCTTGGCCAGCAGGGGCCAGGCATAGAGCGGCGTCGGCGGCACAACCGTGCGCACCAGCGGGACGGCCGCTTCCAGCTGCGCGAGCGTGAATAGGGACATTGACGCTTACTCCGCCGGTCGCGAGACAGGCGCTTGGGACGCTCAGCTCTTGGTCTTGACGTAGCTGCCCGGCGCGTCCTCGATGGCGCCGAGCTTGGCGCCCGGCGTGCGAGCCGGCACCTTGGCACCCGAGTGCTCGGCGAGCCACCCGGCGTAGTGCGGCCACCAGGAGCCGGGGTGCTCGGTTGCACTCTCCTGCCATGCCTCCAGCGTCGCGGCCTTCTTGTCGTTGGTCCAATACTGGTACTTGGGTTTGTCGGGCGGGTTGATGACGCCGGCGATGTGGCCGGAGCCAGCCAGCACGTAGGTCACGGGCCCGCCGAACAGCCTCGAGCCGATGAACACCGACTTGGCCGGTGCGATATGGTCTTCCTTGGCGCACAGCTCGTAGATCGGCAGCTTCACCCTGCCGAGATCGAGCTTCACCCCACCGATCGACATCTGCCCACGGGCCAGCTTGTTCTCGTGGTAGAACTCGCGCAGGTAGAAGTTGTGATTGGCGGGCGTCATCCGCGTCGAGTCCTGGTTCCAGAACAGCAGGTCGAACGGGAACGGCTTCTTGCCCAGCATGTAGTTGTTGACGATGTAGGGCCAGATCAGGTCCTTCGGCCGCAGCATGTTGAAGACGGTGGCCATGCGCGCGCCGTCGAGATAGCCGCGCTCAGCCATCATCTCCGACAGCGCCTTGAGCTGGGTGTCGTCGATGAACAGCAGGAGGTCGCCGGCCTTGGTGAAGTCGACCTGGGCGGCGAAGAAGGTGGCCGAGGCGAACGGCTCCTCGCCGCGGGCGGCGAGGTATGCGAGCGTGGTGCCCAAGAGCGTGCCGCCGACGCAATAGCCGATCACGTTGATCTTCTCGGAGCTGGTCTCGCGCTTGACGGCATCAGTGGCGGCAAGCAGGCCTTCGGTCATGTACTCCTCGAAGGTCTTGTCCTTGAGGCGCGCGTCCGGGTTGACCCAGGACACTATGAAGACCGTGAATCCCTTGCCGACCATGTAGCGGATGAACGACTTCTGCGGCCCGAGGTCGAGGATGTAGAACTTGTTGATCCAGGGCGGCACGATGAGCAGCGGCGTTGCGTGCACGCTCTCGGTGCTCGGCGCGTACTGGATCAGTTGGATGAGCTCGTTCTGGAACACGACCTTGCCGGGGGAGGTGGCGATGTTGCGGCCCACCTCGAAGGCCTCCACATCGGTCTGGCTGATGCTCAGGACGTCGCCCGACTTCTTCAGATCGTGCATGAAGTTGGCCATGCCGTGCAGGAGGTTGCGGCCATTGGAAGCGAGGGTTTCGCGCAGCACGACGGGGTTGGTCACGGGGAAGTTCGTCGGCGACAGCGCACTTGCCATCTGCTTCAAGTAGAACTCGGCGCGCTGGCGGGTGCGCTCGTCGAGACCCTCCGTCTCGTCCAGCACCTGGTCGAGCCAGCGCGTGGTGATGAGATAGGCCTGCTTCCAGAAGTCGAAGTAGGGGTTGCGGCTCCACTCCGGGTCGTTGAAGCGGTTGTCACCGGCCTCGGGCGCCGCCACCGGCAGCGCCTCCGCCCCGCCCATGCGCTGCGCGGTGGCGCCGGCAAGCTGCAGATAGTCGCGCAGCAGTGCGCTCTGTGTCGCGGTGACCTTGCCGGGATCCGTCAGCCAATGCTGCGCGACCTCGGAAAACAGCTTGATGGCCTCCGAGGTCTCGCTGGCCATGCTGTAGGGGCCGCCATTGCCGTTCGAGCGCCCGAGCAAGTCGCTCAGGAGCTTGCTGCCCTCCTCCATCAGCTTCAGCATATTGCGGCCGAATTCCTCCGGATCGCCGACCCGGTAGGCGCCAAAGTCGACCTCGACCGGCACCGGCTGCGTCGTCTCAGGAGCTTTCTTCTGCATCGCGCCCTCACGGAAGGATTGGCGCGACGCGCGCAGCCATCCTGGACCCTTATTTAGTGCTTGCATTCCTCTGTGCCAAACCTACGACAGGATGACGAAAGGCGCGAGAATCAGCTAGCTTTTCTTCACCGGAATCGAAGACTTGGCGTCACGAAAGTGGTAGTAGCTGCGCGGGTGCACGAGGACACGGGAACGTGGTCACGAGCCGCTGGAGGTCTGCTTTGGCCCTGGTTGCCGTTGCTGCTACTCTATCGGGGAGCGGCTGTTCGGAGACGTTGCCGCTCACCCAACTGCCGGACGTCACCAAGCTGCCGCAGAAGGTGCTGAACAAGGACGAGCAGCAAGGCAAGGTCAACGAGATGATCACCAAGGGCCAACAGCACCAGACCGAAGCCGCCAAGGATATAGAGAACGGGAAGTGACGCGCTGCGGCCTTTCCGCTACACCCTATCCCGCCGAATCAACCGCCTCATTACGGTTAGTCACGTGATCGAAGAATTCCATCGCGTCAAGCGCCTGCCGCCCTATGTCTTCGCCGAGGTGAACCGCCTCAAGGCGGGGGCGCGGGCCCGCGGCGCCGACATTATCGATTTGGGCATGGGCAACCCGGACATGCCCACCCCGCAGCACATCGTCGACAAGCTGATCGAGACGGTGGCCAAGCCCCGGACCAACCGCTACTCGGCGTCGAAGGGCATTCCGGGATTGAGGAAGGCCCAGGCCGCCTACTACGCGCGCCGCTTCGGTGTGAAGCTCAACCCCGAGACGCAGATCGTGGCGACGCTGGGCTCGAAAGAGGGCTTCGCCAACATGGCGCAGGCGATCACGGCGCCGGGCGATGTCATCCTCGTGCCGAACCCGACCTATCCCATCCACGAGTTCGGCTTCATCATGTCGGGCGCCGCCATCCGCCATATTCCCATGGTCGGGCGCGCCTCCGCGCCATTCACGGGCTCGGATCCCGAAACGGAGTTCCTGCGCGGCATCGAGCGCGCGGTCAAGCATTCGATCCCCAAACCGCTGGCCGTGGTGCTGAGCTACCCGTCGAACCCCACCGCCATGACCGTCGGCCTCGACTTCTATGCGGAGGCGGTGCAGCTGGCCAAGAAGCTCGATCTGATCATCCTCTCCGATCTCGCCTATGCCGAGATCTATTTCGACGACGATCCCCCGCCCTCGGTGCTGCAGGTGCCGGGCGCCATCGACATCACGGTCGAGTTCACCTCGCTGTCGAAGACCTACGCGATGCCGGGCTGGCGCATGGGCTTTGCCGTCGGCAACGAGCGCCTCATCGGCGCGCTGGCGCGCGTGAAGTCCTATCTCGACTACGGCGCCTTCACACCGGTCCAGGTGGCGGCAGCCGCGGCGCTCAATGGCCCGCAGGCGTGCATCGAGGAAATCCGCGCCATCTACAAGAGCCGCCGCGACTGCCTGGTCGAGAGCTTCGCGCGTGCGGGATGGGTGGTGCCGCCGCCGCCGGCCTCGATGTTCGCCTGGGCGCCGATCCCGGAGGCCTATCGCGAGGTGGGCTCGGTGGAGTTCTCCAAGCTGCTGGTCGAGAAGGCGGACATCGCCGTGTCGCCGGGCCTGGCCTTCGGCGAGTACGGCGAGGGCTTCGTGCGCATCGCGCTGGTCGAGAACGAGCACCGCATCCGCCAGGCCGCTCGCAACATCAAAAAGTTCCTCGCCCGCTCGCGCGAAAGCATGCATAACGTGATCCCAATTCCGCAGAAGGTGTCACGTTAGCCTGAGCCTGCATTCGGCATGAATCGACCGTTGAAACTTGGCATCGCCGGCCTCGTCACGGTGGGCACGGGATTGCTGCAGCTCTTGGCTGAGCACGGCGGCCGGCTGGCCCGCAATGCCGGCCGCGGCATCGAGGTCGTGGGCGTCTCGGCGCGCTCGCGCACCAAGAAGCGTGCAGTCGCTCTCAAGGGCATCGCCTGGTTCGACGAGCCGGCGCGGCTCGCCGCCGATCCGTCGATCGACGTCTTCATCGAGCTCATCGGCGGCGAGGACGGGGCCGCCAAGAGCGCGGTAGAGGCGGCGCTGGCGGCGGGAAAGGCCGTCGTCACCGCCAACAAGGCGCTGCTCGCGCGGCATGGGACCGAGCTTGCCGAGCTTGCCGAGAAGAACGGCGTCGCCCTCAATTTCGAGGCGGCGGTGGCCGGCGGCATCCCGGTCATCAAGACATTGCGCGAGGCGCTGGCCGGCAACCAGATCCGGCGCGTGTACGGCATCTTGAACGGCACCTGCAACTACATCCTGACGCAGATGCAAGAGGAGCATCGCGCCTTCGCGGACGTGCTGGCCGAGGCGCAGGCCAAGGGCTATGCCGAGGCCGACCCCACCTTCGACATCGGCGGCTTCGACACCGCGCACAAGCTGACCCTGCTGACCAGCCTGGCGTTCGGCACGCGCGTTGCGCTCGACCAGGTGCACGTGGAGGGCATCGAGACGATCAGCGAGGCCGACATCGCAGCAGCGGACGACCTGGGCTACCGCATCAAGCTTCTCGGCGTGGCGCTGATGACCGAGA
>VBAB01000439.1 GCA_005888525.1 Alphaproteobacteria bacterium | reverse complement strand
TTAAGGCCGAAGATGCGCTCGGCGAACTGGATGCCATTGAATACGACGGCGACGGCCAGCATGATGCCCGTCCCGCCTATTGCCTTGACGGAGCCTGAGAGGAAGCTTCCAGAATCGTCCTGGCCCCTCCGGCGATCTGAGGCCTTCGAGCGCCGTTTCCGGCGATCATAATGATCGTCGTCTTCCTCATCCTCATCACGTTCAGCTCTCCGCCGGGGGGTCGCCCGGGCGGACTCTCTGAGGAGGGCGGCGAGAGCTTGCTCGTGGACCCTGCGGGCTTCCGCGGATGCAATCATCGCCGACTGCCGACGCGCGTGATCGACACGAGCATACGAAATGAAGTCAGCAACCTGCTGCGCAAGCAAGCGCTGCTCTTCGGTGGCCTCCTCGATGAACTTGATGGTAGCCGCCGAGGGGAGCGTCAGCTGGTGGACCTGCTGATACCTGCGGTTTTGTAGCGATTTGAGATTGTGCAGAAGCTGGAGGAGCGCTGGCTGGCTTGTCTGGGGCAACTCGTGTAACACCGCTGAGGCGGCGGCGAGCCGATTTTCGGCGTGCTGCCAAGCCGAGA
Source organism: Alphaproteobacteria bacterium (assembly GCA_005888525.1). Classification (GTDB taxonomy): domain Bacteria; phylum Pseudomonadota; class Alphaproteobacteria; order Rhizobiales; family Hyphomicrobiaceae; genus AWTP1-13. Next base: position 8,098 of record VBAB01000439.1, on the reverse strand, counting down.
CATACTCGGCCCGCACGTCGTCGCACGCCAAAGCCAAGAGGCGCGTCGGACCGTTCAAGACGACGGGAAGCATCGCGCCCGTAGCCACGCGTTACGCGGCGACCGACATGATGTCGGGTCGCGACACTGCTACGCTGTACATGTACGCACTCCGCATCGATATTCGTGGCCCGCGAGGGGATAGCAACACAGAGGCTCGGTCACTTACAACGAGAAGCTTCCTGGAGGCTCGCGATTCCGCAGAAGTTGTCGTGAAATTATCACATTAGGACGACGTGCCTGACCTCGACGCGGAGGCACGTGAACAGTGTTTTTTCCGGCTTCTGCAGCTATTGCTGGCATGCAGGAGGAGTGCTTGGTTCGGGCGCGGTCCGGCGGCCTCTGGCATTGATCAGCGCCCCGATCCGCCGATGCTTTTCCTGGCGCGCAGCCCCGCGATCTCTTCTTGCGAGAGGCCGGCTTCGGCCAGCACCTCGTCGGTATGCGCGCCAAGCTCCGGCGACGGATAGCGCAAACGCGCCGGCGTGTCCGAGAGCTTCACCGGGAACCCCACCATGCGCACGATGCCGTGCGGGCCCTGGTCGACCTCGATCACCATGTCCTGCGCCTTCACTTGGGGATCCTCGAACACCTCGGCGACCGAGAGCACCTTGCCGCACGGCACGCCCGCCGCGTTGAGCCGCCCGATCCAGTGCTCCTGGGCATCGGTCGACAGCCGCTGATTGATGAGTGCATTGAGTTCTGCCCGGCCCGCGCGCCGTTGCTCCGCCGTCTTCATGTCGGGCCGGCCGAGGACGTCGGTGAGGCCCAGCTCCTGCATGAGGCGCGTCAGGATCTCGGGCGTCGCCGGCGCAATGGCAATGTCACCGTCCTTGGCCTGGAAGAGGCCATAGGGCGATGCGATTGGGTGGTCATTGCCGTTGCGCTGCGGCGTCCGGCCCGTCGAGAGGTATTCCGATGCAAGGTATGCCAGCATCGACACCATGCCGTTGACCATCGCCGCCTCGACGCGCTGACCACGCCCCGTAAGCTCGCGAGCGCGGATGGCGTTGACGACACCGAACGCGCAGTAGAGCCCAGCGACGAGGTCCGTGATCGGGGCGCCGGCCCGCATGGGTGGGCCATCCTTCTCGCCCGTCGTCGCCATGAAGCCCGACATGGCCTGCGCGATGAAATCGAACGACGGCCGGTCTGCATACGGGCCCGCGGAGCCGTAACCGTTGACCGAGGCGACGATGAGCCCTGGGTTGATGGCGTCGAGCCGCGCCTCGGTGAAGCCCATCTCAGCGAGCACGCCCGGCCGGAAGTTCTCGACCAGCACGTCGGCGCGTTCGAGCAGCTTCGCAAGCACGGCCTTGCCTTCGTCCTTGCGCAGATCCAGTACGAGCGAGCGCTTGTTGCGGTTGAAACTGGCAAAGTACCAGGAGAGGCCAGCCACCACCTCGCCCTGGCCACGCACCGTGTCGCCCTGCGGCGTCTCGACCTTGACGACGTCGGCACCCATATCGGCGAGCAGCATCGTCGAGAATGGACCGGACAGCACGCGCGTCAGGTCGATCACGCGGATGCCGGTGAGGGGCTGGACGTTCATGGAACCTGGGCTCTCGATCAGTAGCTCGTATGGCGATGGAGGTCGTCTGCGGCACGCCATAGCAGCGAGCGGCGGCGGCCGCTACTCCCGCGCAAATCGAGCAACGTGGTTACGCTGCTGACGCTATTCATCCTTGGTGGGATCGCTAACGTTTTGCCTGATTGTGTGTATTACACCGGGGCTCGGCGATTAACCGTCCCAACGGCGGCCGCACTAGACACGGGAGCACGTTTCGCGCCGGCACCGGGTTTCTACCGATAGCTACTCCAGGTTTTTCTCGCGAGCCTAGCCGCTCGACAATCAGCCGCGCGGAGCCGGCATCGGTTTGAGCCTTCAAAGCATGCAAGCCAAACGAACTCCAAACTGGCGTATTCTGGTCGACTTCGACGGTACCGTTGCTCCGGACGACCCAACGGACCGGCTGTTCGAGCACTTCGCCGATCCAGCGTGGCGGCAGGTCGAGGCAGCCTGGCAAGGCGGACAAATTTCCTCGCGCGAATGCATGACGCGCCAGGTCGCCCTGCTGCGCGCGACGCCAGAGGCGCTCGACGAGCAGATCCGCTCCGTGCGGATCGACCCCGGCTTCCCGGCCTTTCTCGAGTTCTGCCGTCGGCGGGGCGCGGATGTGAAGATCGTTTCCGACGGCTTCGATCGCGTCGTCAGCGCGGTCCTGCGCAGCGCGGGGCTGTCCGTTCCCTTCTATGCCAACAAGCTCGAATGGCAGGGCGGTGATCGCTGGCGGCTTGCGTTCCCGCATGCCCAGAGCGACTGCCGCGTCGGCAGCGCCAATTGCAAATGCGCGCACGCGCAATGGTCGTTGTTGACGCCGCACGTGGTGATCGGGGACGGCCGATCCGACTTCTGCATGTCGACGCGCGCCGACTACGTCATAGCCAAGGGGCCGCTCGCCAACTACTGCCGCTCGCGCGGGCAGGCGCATGCATCGTTCGCAAACTTCAACGAGGCGACTGCGCGCCTCTCCGCCTGGCTCGCAAGTGCGGAAACGCCCGTCCAGCGCCCTGGCGCGAATGTGTTCCTACCAGCAGACCGCGCCGTGAGTTCCCCAAGCGCCGCTCAGAAAGGAGGCCGAGCGCATCTCGCCGATCAGAGCATTCGATTTGCCGGAGGCCCTCTGGGCTTCCTCCTCATCCATGGCCTCGGCGGAACACCTATCGAGATGCGCTATGTCGCTCAGGGCCTGGCCCGCGCCGGGCATACCGTACACGTGCCGCAACTCGCCGGCCATTGCTGCAGCGCGGAGGAGCTCAAGGCCACGACCTGGCAGCATTGGTATGAGAGCGTGGAGATCGAGCACCGGCTCCTGCGCGAGACCTGCGACACGGTGGTTGTCGGTGGCTTGTCGATGGGAGCGATCCTGGCGCTTCACCACGCGGCCCGGCATCCGCGCGACGTGGCTGCCCTGGCTCTTTACGCACCTTCCCTGTGGCTCGATGGTTGGGGCATTCCCTGGTACAGCCACTTCTTCAAGGCCGTCACCCAGAAGTGGCTTGCGAACGTATTCCCGTTCGCCGAGAGAAATCCCTGGGGCATCAAGGACCCGCGCATCCGGGCGCTCGTCGAGCAGGCTATCAGCAGCGGCGACAGCTCGCGTGCCGGCATCGCCGCTCTCCCGGGCAGCCTGATGCTCGAGCTGCGCTGGCTCGTCAAGCAGGTGAAGCGAGAGGTGGGGCAGGTGCAGCAGCCGACGCTGATCGTGCACCCGCGCGAAGACGACCGCGCCAGCTTGCGCAACCTCGAATATCTCCAGACCAACCTGGCGGGCCTGATCGAGGCGGTAGTCCTCGACGACAGCTATCACATCGTTACGCTCGACCGGCAGCGCCAATTGGTCGTGGACCGGACGCTCGAGTTCATCTCGCAAGTAGGTAGGAGCGCAACATCTGCATATGGGGAAGAAGACAATTTGGAGTGGTTGCTGAACTCTGGCGCCGCGCGGCCGCAGTGAGGCAATAACAAGTTTCCGGTGGCTATCTGAGCCGATCAAAAGTCCTTGACGGTCTTTGATCCGTTCGCCGCCCGCCAGCCCGCGACAAAGGCTGACCGCCAGAGACCTGCGGCCACTTTGGGCCCGAAAAAAAGCGCGGAAAAATTGCGGACACGGATCGGCAGGTAGAGATCGGCCAGATCCCATACCGCGGAAGGATTCGCCCTTGCTGAAACCAAGGCCTGCACTTCGGACTTCTTGCGTTCAGTTGGAGCCGTGCGACATCTAACAGAGTTGAGCGACCCTAGCCGCTCTCGGGGAAAATCTACGATCTCGGCAGACATAGTGCCCCTCCGCGCGGAGCCACCAAACACCCGCTTTCTGTTTCTGCCGCCTTCACGAGTCCCACAAGGAGCAGCGAAATGCCAAGGACGATCCCAGCAAGAACGGTAGAAACACGAAGCGCACTAGAGACGACAGGCGCCATGCACCTTCTCCCCATAGCTGGTCGTCGCGTTGAGCGATCGATTCTCGACGGGCTGCGTATCTTTGAAATCCGCACAACCCCTCAAGGGATAGGCGACGAACCCTGACCGCTTCGTTTCGCCCTCGATGCCGACTGTGGCACTGACCGACAAACCGGTTTTCACTGCAATTTCGCCGCGAAGACTGGCCGCCCTGAATGGGTACGGAAACGATGTTGGGGCTTCCCCAAGCTGTCGAGATCCGTATTGCGCGGAAGGGAAACTGCATAGTCCGGGTGAAGATGTTGCTGACAACGGCGACCACTCGGCCCTCGCAATCGAGCACCGGCGCGCCGGAGGCGCCATGGTCCAGCACGAGGCGGTCGTCTCCGTCGTACATCTCCAGCAGTGCTGTCCCCGCAAGCTTGTCTCTATCGCCGTATTCTACAAACCGGCCACCAGCGAACCGCAAACGATTGCCAGGAAAAGCGAGGCTGACGACGCGCTCCTCCGGGGTTAGGGGTTGCAGCCTTATATGCAAGCGCGTTGCATCGGGAAATGGCTTCCGCAATTCAAGCAGAGCGACCTTCTCGGAATGGAAGCCCGCGATATGCAGGATACGGACGTCCATCGATTGCTTGCTTTCGCTCGCGAGAACCTCGACCTGTTTCCAGTTTTGGTGAGAGAGACCCATGGCCACGACAACATGTTCCGCAGTGACCATCGAGGTTGGAGAAAGGAACCACGCGGTACCTCTTATGCCGTGCAGACTGGAGGCGGCGCTCCTCTCGTCGTCATCGAAGTACCTCGAAATGCTTACCGTTGAGCGAGTCAGCGCCGCGGGAGCAACGCACTCCGCCACGGCACGGGTGCAAGGGAGAAGCAGAACGAGCAGGGACAACAACCAAGGTCGAATGGCCAGCCGGACACCCGGAGCCTCGCGGCGCAACTTGCGCGCGGCCAGCACGCAGACGCTTTCCCCCTGCATCGCAATACGTCCCCGTACATCCCCTCACCCCGGAAGAAGAATTTACGGGAGCGTCACGAGGCGCAGCTCATGTTTTGTCTGCCAGGACCTGTTTTTGCGGCGTTTGTTGCGTTTCGGTCATAGTCGCTCAACTGCAGTTACGGTCGGCCATCGACGGCGTACCGCCCGGGACCGAAGGCGAAGAACGCCAGCAGCCCGCCCGCGATAGCGAGGTCCTTCTCGAAGTGGAGGAGCTGGTTGCGGTCTGCAAAGTTCACATGGAACATTACCGCCGTGACGATACAGAAGATCGACAGCGCCAGAGCGGCACAGCGGGCCTGCCAGCCGACGGCGAGGAGCAGCCCCCCACCCAGCTCGATGGCGATCGCGGCCGGCAGCAGCAGCGCGGGCACCGAGAACCGCTCCATGTAGGCAACTGCCGGGCCGTAACCTCTGATCTTGCTCCAGCCCTCCAGGAGGAAGAGCGCGGCAAGCAGCAGACGCCCGACGAGCGCAGCTGCCGCTCTTACGGTTCCACTATTCATGTCGACCCCCTCAATCCAATTCCACGGGGTCAATTGGTCTTGGGCGTGCCGGCTTGCGCAAGGGCTTTCTGCAGGTCGTCGAGCTCCTCGCAACCCTGCGGGCACAGCTTCTGCAGCAGCACCACGTGCTCGCGTGCCTTGGCCAGCTCGCCGGTCTGGACGTAGAGCTCGCCCAGGTACTCGAGCGCGCCCTTGTGCTCGGGATCGAAGTCGAGCGCCTTCTTGTAGAAGGTGTAGGCCGTCTCGAGGTCGCCGCTCTTGCGCAGGCTGAAGCCCAGCAGGTTGTAGACGTCGGCGTGCTGCACGCCCTTGTCGATCATGCCGTTGAGGTCGGCGATCGCTGCGTTCCACTCCCTGGCCTTGACCTTGGCGCGCACGGCCGAGAGATCGGGTGCTTCCTTGGTCGTGGGGGTGTCCACGGCCTGCACGGCCGAGACAAGACCTAGCAGCACGCAAACCCCCAGGAGGGCAATTCCGAAGGCGCGGGCAAGCGTCGAGGTGCTCATGATCGTCTCCTTGGTCTGTGCTTTTCCGAAGCGGCACCGGGGGCGTCGCCACTGGGGCGACGCCCCCGCCCCGCTACGTCACGCCTTCACTGGGGTGAAGGCGTATCCGCTGCCGTCCTTGGTGAACGCGCCGGCACCCGGGAACGGGAAATGGGCGCCGCAGATCATCATCTTCTCCGCGATCACGCGGTCGATGAGCTTGCGCCGCGACTCCACCGCGAGCGGGCCGTCCTGATCGTAGGCGCCCTGCCACTCCGGATGCGGGGCGAGCAGCGCCGGCACGTAGGCCGTATCGTTGGAGATCATCAGCTGCTGGCTGCCGCTGCTGACGTGGAACGCCGCATGGCCGGGCGTGTGGCCGGGCGCATTGACGAGGCGGATGCCGGGGGCAACTTCCTGCTCGCCTTCGATCAGCTTGAAATTTTTCCAGCCCGGAAACGCGGCGTTGATGCGCGTGCCCAGCGGCTTTCTGGGCTCGGGCAGCTTCTCGACCCGGCCAGGCTCCGTCCACCATTTGTATTCGGTGGCGCTGACGATCAGCTCGGCGTTGGGGAACGTGGGCGCGTTGGTGCCCTTCTGCATCAAGCCGAAGATGTGATCTGGGTGGAAATGGGAAATGAGGATGGTGCCGATCTTGGCCGGATCGATGCCGGCGGCCTGCATGTTGGCGGCGAGCTTGCCCGCTGTCGGCTGCCACTGCCCGCCCGAGCCCGAGTCGATCATGATCAGCCTGTCGCCGACTTTCAGGACGACCACCGTGAGCGGGATCGACACGAAGTCGGTCGTCAGCCCCGCCTTGCCCAGCGCTTGCTTCGTATCCTCCACGGAGGCGTTCTTGATGAAGGCGGGATCGTGCGGCTTCTCCCAGATGCCGTCATAGAGAGCCGTGACCTCGACGGTTCCCACCTTGTACTTGTGGAAGCCCTTGGCGGGGTCGGGCGACTTCTGCGCGTGGGCTGGACCGATGAAGGCCAGCCGCTTGTCGAGCCCGAGGGCGGCGGCGAAGGCTGCCGCGACGACGAAATGGCGACGCGAGAGATTGAGCATTGAGCACTCCCGTTGAGCATTGAGGTGCGACCCCATTGGGCCCACACGGTGCTCTACTCGGCAGTGCTTCGCTTTATTCCCGCCGTGCGTCCGTTTGGCCCGGCTTTGAGGTCGCCTCAACCAAACGTGATCTCTCGGGAATAAACGCACCCAGTCGGGGGTATTATCTCCATGTGGGGCACAACGGCCCCTCGCAACGAGATATCGTCCTTGAGCTCCCTGCCGCGATTCGAGCCCCTGGCGTTGCCGTGCATGGAGGCGGCGTTCAACCTGGCGTTCTGGCTCGTGCGCTCGCGGCCCGATGCGGAGGATATCGTGCAGGAGGCCTACCTGCGTGCCTTTCGTGCTTTCGACAGCTTCCGGGGTGACGACATCCGCCCCTGGCTGCTCGCGATCGTGCGCAATACGGCGTATCGGTGGCTCAGCAACCGCCGGCGCTCGGGAACCGTCATCTCCCTCGAGCAAGCCTTTGCGGACGGCGGCGACGAGGGAACAGGCGCTCGGCAGATCGCGGCCGACGAGCCCACGGCCGAGGAGCGGCTGATTGGAGCTGCCGAGCGGGACTATGTTCAGCGAGCGCTGGCGGAGCTGCCTCCCGCCTTCCGCGAGGTGCTGGTACTGCGCGAGATCGAGGGCTTTTCCTACCGCGACATCGCCGAGGTGACCGGCGCGCCGATCGGCACCGTCATGTCCCGGCTGGCGCGAGGGCGCGGTGAGCTACGCAAAGTTGACGAGACTGATCGAGAAGGACGAACCCAATGCAATGTGAGCGGGCGCGCGAGCTGTTGAGCCCGTATCTGGACGGGGAGCTCTCGGCCGAGGAGCGCCGGGCCGTGGCGGCTCACATCGAGGGCTGCCGATCTTGTGCAGCGCAGGCCGACGACTTCCGACGCATCGGCCGGACGCTCGCGGAGGCAGGACGTGAGCCTGCACCGAAGGCTCTGGCGGTGCGCGTGCGCGCCAACCTCGCGCGCGAGGCGGAAGGCGAAGAGGGGCGGATTGCCTCATCGCTCGCCAAGCCGGCTCCGGGTCG
>VBAB01000438.1:5636-8310 GCA_005888525.1 Alphaproteobacteria bacterium | reverse complement strand
ATTTCAAGGAGTGTGTCGAAGGTCACGAGAGAAAGGCGCAGGCCCAACTGTCTGATCGCATTTTCGACACGCAAGAACAGCGGAACCAACAACTCCTCGGGTCCGTGGTCGATCGTAACCTCGCCAAGAACGGTCGATGATATTGGGGTCTTGACCATGGTATCCTCCCGAAAGCTCGGGGCAAGGTTAATGGATTATTGACGCCCGACCCAGAGACTGGCGGTCCGACCTGCGAATCACGCGGGCAGTCTCGAGGGAGAGGTGTCGACATGTCTGGTACCGGAACCGCCGGGACCGCGCGCAAGTTGCCGCGCGCCCGCTGCCTGCTCGTCATTGCCGGGGCCGGCCTGCTGGCAGGCGGCTGCTCATCGCAGCTGGAGTCCGCCCAGGCCCTGCTGACGGCCGTACAGGCGCCGAACCTCGCCGAGGCGACCAACCCGCCAGCGCAGGACAACAGGAGCGAGCTGCAGAAAGCCACGCAATACTGGGGCAAGGCCTACGCCAAGAACCCCAGGGATGCGCAGGCGGCGATCAACTACGCCAAGAACCTCAAGGCGCTGGGTGAGAAGCAGCAGGCCCTTGCCGTGCTGCAGCAGGTCTCGACGTTTCACGGAACGAACCGCGCTCTCAATGCCGAATACGGCCGGCTGGCCCTGGAGTTCGACCAGGTGAGCCTCGCCCAGAAGCTGCTGGAGCAGGCCGATGATCCAGCCAACCCGGATTGGCGGGTGATCTCGGCGCGCGGCACCGTGCTTGCAAAGCAAGGGATCTACAAGGATGCCATCGCGCACTACCAGCGGGCGCTGACCGTCGCACCGAACGAGGCATCGATCCTAAACAACCTGGCGCTGGCCTACGCCATGACCGGGGAGGCGGACAAGGCCGAGCCGTTGCTCAAGCGTGCGGCGGCCGCGGGCGGCAGCAACGAGGCGCGCGTCAGCCAGAACCTGGCCCTGGTGCTGGGACTGCAAGGCAAGTACGACGAGGCCAAGATCGCCGCGGCGCGCGATCTGTCGGCCGACAAGGCGGCGGCCAACGTCGATTACGTGCGCAGCATCGTCAATCTCGAGCCCAAGCCGCTGATGACGGGTGCCGTCGACAAGCCGGAGGACAAGCAGGCAGCGCCGGTGGCCAAGAAGTCGGCTGCGGCCGACGCCAAGAAGTTGGCTGCCGCAGACGCCAAGAAGGGGCCCAAGAAGAAAAAAGACCCTGCGGTGGACGATCGCACGGATGATCGCCCGACCGAGGCCGCGTCGCCGTGGGCGACACAAGTCGCCGTCGCCAAGGGCGCCCGCTGAGGAGCGGTCAGCTTCAGTCCTCGCTCAGCGCCAGCGCCCGCAGGATTGCCGGCAGCGTCAGCAGCACGGTGGCGAGCAGCCAGATCGCCAGCGAGCCGGGCGTGCTCTGCTGCAGTCCGCGCACGCGCTCGTAGAGGGCGGCGGGGATGCCGGCGATCAGCAGCGTCATCAGGGTGATCACCACCCACGTGAGGTAGTAGATCAGATCGCCGTCGTACAGTGGCGACCCGCGCGCGAAGATCGAGAGGTAGGAGTTGACCGTGTCGGATGCGGGAGAGAAGTCGCTTCCGTTGACGATAGCGAGGGCAACGGTGGCTGCCAGCGGCAGGTCGCGTCCGAGCAAGGTCCGAAGGTAGCCTCGAGACTGGTCCACGCGCGTCAACCCATCATGCGCCACAAGGACAACGCCGCGGGAACCTGCGCCAACACAATGCGCGCGGCAAAGATCCACACAATCCCGCCTCCCGTCACGAGCAGGCCCGGCACCACCCTCGGCGTGATGGCCCCGAACGCCCGCACGACCGGATTCGTAACAGATCGCAGCGCGCGGAACGCCGCGTTGTCGCCCAACGCACCTAATGTCAGATCCAGCAGGAGACGGGCGATCAGCACGTAGCAGAGCGCGGCCAGGACGACGTCAGCCCCCCGTACGTACCAGTTCACCGGTGCACTCGGGTTCATCGGCAGAAACCTCAGCCATTGCGAGACCATCCGTGGTTGGGCACTGTTGCAGGCCGCACGGAAACGGCGCAAGGCCTGTCCCGGCGCCCCCTTTGTGAACGTTGCACCGCCAGACTGTGTCGCCGGCGCAACCACGCGAAGATTTGACTGTGCAAACCGGCCCGTTGCAGTCCTATCGTGCCATAATCGTGAGAAGCTCCGGGCGGGAATCAGTGAACGAAGAGATGCGCACGAAGCGACCATCCCGCGTTCACACGTGGACGACATTGGCTCCAAGCAGAGTGCCGCAATGAAGACCGCGCTCAATGCCGCCGTTGCCTTGATGCTTTGCGCCTTCTTGCTGACCGGCAAGGCTGGTGCCGAGGCCGAACCATCCGCGCCCGCGCCGGAATCAGCGACACCGCCGCCTCCCGGCATCCTTGTGACGCCGCCCAGGGCGCCGCCTGCCGACACGCAGCAAAGCTGTCCCGCCAATGGCGGCAAGCTCGAGCTGATTGTCTGAGCGGCGGCCGAAGCACGCGCGCAATTCCAGCCTTGGTTTCTCCTCTTGCGCTCGTATAGTGCGGGCGCAGATGCAAGCACATGCATTCGAACGGGGTACAACCATGACCTCCCAGGGATTGCGTTGGTGGGTGAGCGTGCTGGCCGCAATCGCGCTCGTGCTGGCTCAGGATGCCGGCGCCCAAAATACGGCG
>VBAB01000438.1:0-5625 GCA_005888525.1 Alphaproteobacteria bacterium | reverse complement strand
ACTTCCGAGGGCGCCGCGCCGGCCCCCGCACAGTGGCAGACTGTGGCGGGCTCCAACCGTGGCTTCTCTGCCGACATGCCGGCCGCGCCAAAATATTCGTCAGTGCAGATGAAGACCGCTGCCGGCTCGGTCTATACCATGCACCAGTATCTGCTCGAGCAGGGTAACGTGGCGTTCGTGGCGCAGACAGCGGCCTATCCCGACGATGTCAACGTGTCCAACCCCAGAGCCAACCTGCAGGGGGGATTGGACAATGCCGCCAAGAACATGGAAGGCGGCAAGTGGATCAGCATCGACTGGCTGACGCATCAGGGATCGGTGGCGTCCGATGCCGTAGGGTCGAGGGAGGGTAATGCCATCCGCTCGTTTTCGGTGATGAAGGGGCGGCAGATCTTCACGCTCACCTATGCCGGGCCCCCGGGGACGGCCCGGTCGGCCGATGTCAACCGTTTCGTCGGCTCCCTGCGCGTCGGGCCGTAGAGCAGCTCTGCGGCCGCCGGGGTCGACGCGGCCGGGGCAGGCGTGCGAATTTCCCCTCTCGAGTCCGGATCCGGGGGAGCGTGACAACCTCCGTCTGGCTGCTTGCGCGGGAGGTTGCCCTTGAGCTTCGAGCGTCTGTTCCACCCTAAAGGCATCGCCATCATCGGCGCGTCCGCCGACCTCGGCCGCATCGGCGGCCACCCGATCAAGGCGCTCAAGAATGCCGGCTACAAGGGCGGCATCTTCCCGATCAATCCCAAGTACCCTGAATTGCACGGCCTCGCCTGCTTTCCGGACGTGATGTCGCTGAAAGACCCGTGCGACCTCGCCGTGGTGGCCGTGCCGGCAGCCGGCGTCGCCAAGGCCATCGGCGACTGCGGCAAGGCCGGCATCCCGTTCGCCGTGGTGCTGACCGCGGGCTTCCGCGAGACGGGGGCGGAGGGGCGCAAGCTCGAGGCGGAGCTCAAGGCCGCAGTCGCCGAGAGCGGCGTGCGCATCGTCGGCCCCAACTGCCAGGGCATGCTCTCGATCCAGTCGCGGGTGTTCGCCGCCTTCGGCAGCGTGGCGGACGAAACCGATTTTCGCCCCGGTGCGGTGTCGTGTGCGTTCCAGTCCGGCGGCTTCGGCTACGCCATCGTCAATCTCGCCGAGGCGCAGGGCGTGGGCTTTCGCTACTGCGTCTCCTCGGGCAACGAGACGGACATAGCCATGCCCGAGCTGCTCTCGGCCTTCCTCGACGATCCCGGCACGTCGCTGGCCTTCGCTTACCTGGAGGGGACGCCCGATGCGCGGCCCCTTCTCGATGTCGGACGCAAATCGCTCGAGACCGGCAAGCCGGTGCTGATCTGGAAGGCCGGCACCACGGACGCCGGCATCAAGGCCGCGGCCTCACACACCGCCAATATGACGGGCACCTACGATCTCTATCGCGCGGCAATGCGCCAGTGCGGCATCATCGAGGTGGACGATGTGGAGCCCATCGTCGACCTCGCCAAGCTGTTCGGGCAGGGCCGGCTGCCGAAGGGCAACACGGTCGGCGTGCTGTCGATCTCGGGCGGGTCGGGCGTGGTGTTCGCCGATGCGGCCGTGCGCGGCGGCCTCACCCTGCCGCCCTTCGCGCCGCAGACGCTGGCCGGGCTGCGCCAGATGATCCCGGCGTTCGGCTCGGCCGAGAACCCCGCCGACATCACCGCCGCCCTGTTCAACGACAAGACGCTGTTCGCCCGCACGCTCGAGCTGGTGCTGGCGGACGAGGGGCTCGACCAGCTGGTGGTCCTGATCGCATCGATTTCCGGCCCAAGCGCGGCGCACTGCTGCGAGGTCGTCGCTGCCGCGGCAGCCAAGACCGACAAGCCCGTGAGCGTGCAGTGGTCGGGACGGCAGGGCAAGTCGGAGGCCGCCACAAAGGCGCTGGCGGCGGCGGGCGTGCCGTTCGTGACCACGCCGGTGCGGCTTGCGCGCGCGGCGGCGATCCTGGCGCGCTTTGCCGACGACCGGCGGCGGCTGCTGCCGCGCAAGGTGCCGAACGTCACGACGCCCAAGGGCCTCGAGCTGCCCACCGGCTCCGTCACGCTCAACGAGGCCGAGAGCAAGGCCGTGCTGCGGACGTTCGGCATTCCGGTGGCCAAGGAGGTGCTCGTTGCGACCGGCAGCGACGTGGCCGCGGCGAGCAGAGGGCTGAAGGCGCCGTTCGCGGTGAAGGTCGTCTCACGCGACGTGCCGCACAAGACGGAAGCCGGCGGCGTGAAGCTCGGCGTCTCGCACGAGGGGCTTGCCGAGGCCGCGCGGCTGGTCGTCGACAACGCGAGAAAGCATGTGCCCGGCGCGGCCATCGACGGCGTGCTGGTGTCGGAGATGGCGTCCGGCCTGGAGACGCTGATCGGCGTCATCAACGACCCGAGCTTCGGGCCGGTGGTGGCGCTGGGTCTCGGCGGCGTCTTCACCGAGGTGCTGAAGGACGTGACCTATCGCGTGGCGCCCTTCGGCATCGAGACCGCGCGCGACATGATCGCGGAATTGCGCGCGGCCAAGCTGTTCGAGGGCTATCGCGGCAAGCCGCCGGCCGACAAGGAGGCGCTGGCGGAGACGCTGGTTGCCGTGTCGAAGATGGCCACCGCGCTCAGCCCCCGACTCAAGGAGCTCGACATCAATCCCGTCTTCGTCGGGCCGGGCCGCAGCGGCGTGGTAGCCGCGGACGCCCTGGTGGTGCTGCGCTAGAGCGAGATCGTTCCTGGATGGGAGCACTAAGCTTCCGTCCGGGAATGTGAATCTCGCTCTAAGACTCGATGAGCGGCCACCCTGTGAGCGCCAGATTTCTACTTCTTCGCGTTGGGTGATCCGCCCGGCCCGAAAGCGTCGCCATTGAAGATGTCCGACGCCTTCGCATATCTCTCCGAGTCGAGCTGCTTGAAGAAGTTGTCGGCCGTGAAGCGCTCGTCGCCGGCCGTGCAGGCATCATAGCCGCGCAGAGCCGTGCGGCTGAGATCCGCTATCTGCTCGGCGGACTTCTTGGCGAATTTCTCGCGGTCGAGGTTCTGCCAGAAATCCTTGTAGTCCTTGGCGCAGTCGGCCGCCACAGCCGGGGCGCTGAGTGCGCCGACGGCTATGATGGCAAGGGCAAAACGCTTCATGTGGCTTCTCCTTTGTTGCCGAGTTGCGATGAACCCCGACGTCTCGGCACGATGACGACGTTGGTAAGTCCCCAGTCGTCATGCCGTGTGTCGCCGCGAAGCGACCACGTGCGGCGCAACCTATCCAAGCAGTATCCACGTAAGGCGATCGGCAATGCATCAGGGCTTACCCCGATATTGGAAGGTGGGTTAACGCATTTCCGCCGCGTCGCCCTGAGGCTGTCGAAGGGCGGGCCGCGAGCTCAAAGACAGCTCCGTCCGCGGCTCCGGGTCGATTCATTGGCTCGGCGGTATGAGGTATTGCAGGACGCAGCCTCCGGATTTCGCCTGATATCGCTCCTGGGCACAACCATCGATGCTGTGGCGGGGCGTCCCTTGCAACCTACGCGACTGGTGAGCCGTGAACACAAAGTCTTCTCGGTCTTCTTGCTGCCGATTCTCTCAAATCGCGACTCCGATTGCGCTTTTCGTACTTCTTGCACCAGCGGCGGCAATTGCCGACGGCGAGTCTGCCAGCCTGACGCCCGATCAGCAGGCGATCATCGGCAAGATCGCAAAGTCTGCGCCTTCGGAGAATGTTCACTACGCTAGAGCGCCAACCGATCCCATCGGGGAGAAGGTGACGCTGCCGTTGCGCGCAGGCAAGTCCGTCACCCTCCTGCGAAAATCATCCGTCGTACAGAAAGACGGCAGCATCACGTGGAGTGGCACGGTGGAGGAAACGGGGGAGCGCGCCGTGCTCATGCTGTGGGGCAACGCGGTGCTGACGGGGTATTTCGCCTACAACGGCACCATCTTCACGATCGAGAGCTTGGGCGGCGGCGTCAACGCCTTCGCGGAGATGGACCGTCGCAAACTACCGGCGGACCATCCCCCGCCAGGGGCCGCACGCGACAGCGTCCCAGCAACCGGCGCCGAGGAAGCGGCCAAGCCGCGCGCAGCACCTCCCGAGCCGGTCGTTGCGCCATTTGCCGATGCGCAGCGTCAGGCGCTCGAGGCCAAGAGCATCACGATCGATCTCATGATCCTCTACACCAGCAATGTCGCCAAGCATTACATCCGCGACCCCGCGGATCTGCTGGCCCTGGCGGTAGAGGAGACCAACCAGACGTTTCGCAACAGCGGCCTGGGCAACATAACCTTGCGGCTCGTGCACAGCCAGCTGCTCGACTACGACGGCAGTGTCGGCGATCAGTTCAATCACCTTTATCGCATGGTGGACGGGCTGGGTCCGTTCAAGGACGTGAAGAAGCTGCGCGACGAGAAACGTGCGGACATTGTCGGTCTCATCATCGACAATCCGAATGGCTGTGGTCTGTCGACGCGCATCGGACCGGAGTCGGACGAAGCATTCTTCGTCGTGCATCACGCGTGCGCCGCAGTCACGATGTCGATCGCACACGAGATAGGGCACATCCTGGGCGCGCGGCATGATCGCTTCGTGGACGACAGCGACGTTCCGTTCGCCTATGGGCACGGATACGTGCACGGTAGCAAATGGCGGGACATGATGAGCTACAAGGAAGGCTGTGGCGGCTGCCCGCGCATACCTCACTGGTCGAACCCGCGGATCAACTACAAGGGCGAGCCGACCGGCACAGCTGCCGCCGACAACGCCAGACTCATTTTAGAGCTGGCCGAGCGCGTGTCGAAATTCCGATAGCGTTTTCTGCGCATTGCGTGCGTCGATCGGAAGCGCTGATCTCGTCATAATCGAGTCTCAGTCCAAAGCCCGAAGCACCATCGCGTGACCACTCGGCAGGCTCGTGCCGGGTGCGATCACGACGAAGTGTCCACCCCGCCGTTCTGCGGGCGCCGCGTTGTATCACTTGGAACAGCGCCGATGGCCCGGATCGATCAGGGTCGTCTCCATGATCAACCCCTGGTTCGATGAATGGAGACGAAAGTGAACAAGACCATGCTGATCGTCGCGTCCGCGGTCCTTGCCGCGACCACGACATGGGTGCCGGCGGCGCAGGCCAAGGGCGGCGGCGGTGGCGGCGGCGGGCACCACTCGGGCGGCGGCATGAAATTCTCCAGCGCCCCGAGCAACCATCACCACCACCGCGTGTTTCGTCGCGACAGCTACGTGGCGTCGGGGTATAAGGCCGAAGAGGCTCGCGAGAAGCGGGCCAAGCTCGTGGCCCTGCCGGCTGCCGCCATCATTCGCTATGCTGACGGCAAGGGTCGCGTGTACGATCTCGCCAGCAAGGCATGGTGTGACGGCAACAATCACTGCTGGACCGGCAAGTATGCTTGGACGTTCAAGGACGGGACCTGGTTCTACGGCAGCAACCGCTGGTACGAGGCCGAGGGCACTTGGCGGACCGACGCCGCTGAGGCGCCAACCGTCGTCGACTGCGAGACGCTGCCGGCATTCGCCAAGCTGAAACCCACCACCGAGCTGCAGATCGTGAGCAGGCCCGACGATGACCAAACGGGACAGCCCCAGGCAACACCGCCGATCAAGACGGTCGAGAAGGCTCCCGCCGGCCCCGGCGCCAAGCCGACCGAC
>VBAB01000437.1 GCA_005888525.1 Alphaproteobacteria bacterium | reverse complement strand
GACGTTTCGCAGGAGGCGCGGTGCGCCCCGGCGCTCGGTCGTCATGCGGGCCGCGCGCCGACCCCTAGTGTCGGTTCGGCCTAGCGAATCTTCTTAGAGGAGGATCGTTTGTCGCTGCGGCGCTTCCGCGCCTTGTAGACCCTAGCAAACACTTCCAGCTTCTTCCTCCCATACATGGACTCGAAATACTCCTCTAAATTCTTTGTTGCAGCGGACCTCTTGACGTTGCCACTGGCAAGTTCGTCTCGAATTGAGCGATACCGACGACCCATTTTCGCGGCCCATTCTAGGCCCTCCTTAACATTCGCCTTCCCAAACAGCTCCTGGACCTTGCACTTCCACTCCTTGACCGAGTACTCGCTTATTCCGAATGCGGCTGCGATGGCGCTGAAATTCAATCCACTCCCGCGCTAGCTTCCTGGCTAGCCATATCTTTGTGCCCTCCTTGTAACCGTGAAGCTTCTTGGGCGAGCGAGTAACGATCCTATGAACCTCTCCGAGCGGCAGTGCGTTTAGAGCTTCCGCGAGATCCATAAACGGCGGGTAGGCAGAAATTCCTGCAATGGGACGAAGTAAAGCGGCTAGCGCGCGTTGCTGCTTTTCGACTGGTTGCGGAGTCTCGAGGGCGTCTTTCCCGTCAGCTATCCACTTGGTTGCTCGCTGAGGATCCACGTCGATTGCAGCGCCTTCCCATGAAAGTGCACCTTCCCATGAAGCCAGGGGGAAAAAGCCACGGGGCCGATCAGTACCGCTGATTACGCGGCCAGTCTCGTAGTAGAGCGCAGGGTGCGCCGCCTTGATCAGGAGCCCGATCCCAACAAGGGTCTCGCGTACCCAGCTTTCGACGTCGTTAGGGTTCGCACCATCTACGATAGCGTCCACAGTCTTGTGGAGTCTTCGGCGCTCTTCCTCTCGACCCGCTCGGTGCTTGCGCTTTGATACAATTGCCATGGAGAAGCCACTACTGGGCGACACTCGTGCCCCGCACGCGTGAGCTCTCCAGGAGACCATATAAACCAGAGTTGTGCCGCAAGCGCCCAACCGCGCCGTCGCGTTGGCGGCCGGCGTTCCCCTCGATCGGCACCACAAGGGTGTGCTAACCGCCAGCGGCTAGTGATGGGGATGGACGGCGCGAAAATGAGGGTGTCGAAATGATGGGGCAGAGGTGGCAACGGTTGAAGAGCGCGGCGCAGAGTATGGGCTCAGGCATGGACTGGTCAAAAAATGCCAGAAAAAACCTAATCATTTCAATAGTTTTTGGCTCCGCGGGTAGGATTCGAACCTACGACCAGCCGGTTAACAGCCGGCTGCTCTACCGCTGAGCTACCGCGGAACAACCAAGCATCGAAGGCGGGTCTTAGCAACTCGCAGCGGCGGCGCCAAGCCACTTAATGCAATTTGGCGCAACATGCCGGATTCGGGCCGCGCAAATGCGTCCCCGGCGTCAATTCTGCCGCTTGAACTTCTGCGCGCCGGCCGTCACCGACCCTCGGCCGTAGAGATCGTGCCCTTGAATCGACCGCCATGTTGTGCGCCCACTTGAAATTGCCGACCATGCGGCCCGGACGGCCGATGCTCGAGAGCTTGTCCCCCGTCTGGCGATCGACGGTCGCCGCCTGCATGTTGGCGCCATCCGGCGACGAAGATGTAGCGCTGCGCACGGTCTTCGTCTCCTCCACTGGCAGTTTCTTGCGACACTGGGGTGGTGGCGGCGCTCGCGGTCTTCGATTAGAATATCGCCGCAAGGTCGACCTGAAAGGGACGAGCGATGGCACAGCCAGTCGAGCGCCAGATCGTGCAGCGCGCGCGGGCGTTGATCGCGACGCCGCTGACGTGGACGCAGGATGAATTCGCGCGGGATCGCTGCGGCGAGCCGGTGAGCTGGCGGTCCCCGGAGGCGGTGCAGTTTTGCATCTGGGGTGCGCTCAATCGCGCTGCGCGCGAGATGACTGGCGACGAGCACCAGAGGGTGCGTCTGGCGGACCACGCAGCGCGAACGCTGCGTGGCATGACCCCGAGCCTCTCCCGCCTGAACGACCGCGGCACCCACGCCGATGTGCTGGCGCTGCTCGACACCTACCTGCAGACAAACGCGGCCTAGCGCCCAGTACTCCTCCCCGTCATCATGCCGAAGGCGTGTCTTCGACACGACGGGAGGAAGCGGGCCGAGCATGCTTTGCGGCTTCGTCAGAAGCGCGCGCTGCGCAGCGCGCTCACGATGCTCACGCGTCCATAGAGGCCGGGAGGCTGCCCGTTGTCACGGCGGCGAAGCTTCTCCATGTCGGCGGGCGACAGGCCCAGCTTGCGGATCACATCATCGGGCAGTCCGCGCAGGTAGGCCGCCAGGCGCTCCTCTGCCTGCCTCTGCCGGACCGCAATGAGGGCGGCGAGGGAACCGGAGAGCGAGAAGCGACGAGGCGCATAGCGGTCTTGATAGGTGAAAGCCATGACAGCGCTCCTGTCTTCGCGCGTGTGGCGACACGCGCCAAACAATTTCGCCTTTGCTGGCGCCAAGTCGGCGATGCGACGGGCGACTACGGCACTCCGAGCGTCGGCGATGTTGGCGGCGTTGTCTGTTCCCTGGGGAACGCGACGCATAGGGCAGCTCGCTAAACCCACTTAGCCCTTCGGGTCACCCCGGAATCGAGCCGGGTGCGCAGATTTGCAGCCAGGCCGACCTCACCTCTTCTTCGGCCATCGCGCGCGCTGATCTCTCGCATCGACCACCTCGTCGGCCTCGACCACGAAGCACCGATGATACGTGGCCAACCGTCTCACGCTGGCCCTCGCGCACGCGTGGATACGATTGAGATCCTGCTGCTTGCGATAGAGCATGTAGGGATGGATGAGGTAGCGGCCCTCACCGTCGGAGAAGTTGCCTAGACGATCGATTTGGCCTTTGACGCTCGGGTCGGATTCCAGGATCGCTTCCCGCAACTCCTCGCCTTGAATGAAGTTCTCGGGCAGCTGATCGAACGGGCCGTCGAAGTAGTTGTTCACCCGTGAATTGCCTTCGTACACGCCAATGAGGATTTTACGATCGACATGATGGTCGCGATAGAAGGCAAAGCCGGTTCGTCTGCCGATCAGAATTCGATCCGTCCCCGAGGCTGCGTATAAATCGTCGGCTACCTTCACTGTCTCGTCGAGCAGGTAGTGAAAGATCTTCAGCCGCGAATTGTAGACGAAGAAGAAGCGCACACCGGATTCATCGAAAATCGGCCCCAAGAATTTCTCGTTCGCCGCAAGAGCAGCAGGTGGCGGCCGCACGCCCGACAGGTCATTGAGCGCGAAGACCACACTCTTGCTCGCGCATGTGACACGATAGACCAGGGGCTCGAGTTGCTGTACCTGGACCCCGTGCGACGCATCGAGAACGGCGTGGACAGCGCTATCCATCGCATCATTCCACTCGGTCAGTTTCTTGTAGTAGTCGAATTCGACCCTACCCTGGTCGCGGTCACTCGGAGCGAGCCGGATACTTCCCGCATAGGGCGTGCCATTGTGGATGAACCTGAAGTAATAATAGTTTTCCGTCGGATAGACCTTCACCCTGCTGGGCAGGCCTTCGAGGACAAACGCGAAAACGCCTGTCGCATCGGTGATCTGGAGCGCCGTCGTCCGGCCTACCTCCTCGACGTAGGCCTCGTTCGTTTCCAGCCGCGGCCGCTCCTGAGCCTCCGCCGTCGCAGTCCCGAAGACGACGATCAAAGCTGCCACGCATGGCGCTAGACCGAGGCGGCGCTGCGCGACGCGTAGGAGCGCATTTCGACACCATGCCATGGACGCCCTCGACTCCGCCGACCTCTCCCATCTGGATTCGGATCGCCGCTCAAGACACACATGAACCTCCACTGAACGAACCTCCCGTCGCCACAATTTTATTTGCTGTCGCGCCATGACCGAGATGTGGATTTCGACAGAACCGCAAGCTACCCTGAGGTGCGCGTCAACAACTAATCCAAGGAGGTTCAGATGCGTTCTCTCGTCATCGCAGGCATCCTGGCGGCCGGCTTCGGCCTTCTCAGCGTTGCGCCTACCGTCGCGTCGCCAGCGGGCGGTACGGCCCTCGCGCCCATGAGCACGGCCTCGCCGGTTACCAATGTGCGCTGCCGGGTACATTGTCGGCACAGGTGGTCCTCGCGGCGCCATTGCTGGCGTCGCTGCTGGTAACAGCGCCAGGGAACTACTCAGTTCCAAGTCGGCCGGCGCTCAGCGCCGGTCTTCTCTTTTTCTGGAAGTTCGTGCGGCCATAGCCGCTTGCGGTCGGCGCCCGTTGGAAATCGCGACCAACACTCAAGCTATTGATTTTATTGGAGGCCACGCCCGGAATCGAACCGGGGTGCGCAGATTTGCAGTCTGCTGCGTCACCACTCCGCCACGTGGCCTCACGGCGCGAGCATGTATCATGCGTTGTTTCGGCGTGGCAATGGCGGGGATGGGCCGCCTCGCCCGGGGACTCCGCCCACTCATGCCCGC
The DNA here is from genome assembly GCA_005888525.1 of Alphaproteobacteria bacterium. GTDB lineage: Bacteria > Pseudomonadota > Alphaproteobacteria > Rhizobiales > Hyphomicrobiaceae > AWTP1-13. The sequence goes on along the minus strand of VBAB01000437.1, from coordinate 1,590 downwards.
GCGCGCTCGCCAATAATTTGGGATGTCGGCCTGCATGGGCGGCAAGCACCGACCCCTTGGAGGCCAGCCGATGGGGTTTGCGGCGATTGGCGGCAGCCACAGCCGGCGGCAACGGCTGGCCGGTCGCGCAGCGCTTGGGTTATGGTGCGCCACCCGGCGGGGTCCGCCGGCCCGCCGAATTCCTCCACGCAGCCGCGCTGGACCACCCATGACCGACAGCAAGCAGCAGCGCATCAACATGGTGGAAAGCCAGGTGCGACCCAGCGACGTCACCGACCGGCGCATCATCCGCGCCATGCTGGAGGTGCCGCGCGAGGTGTTCGTGCCTCGCTCGCTGCAGGCGCTGGCCTACATGGACGAAGCGGTGCCCGCGGTGGAGCCAGCCGTCGGCCGGTCCCGGCGTTTCCTGTTGGCGCCGCGCACCTTTGCCAAGCTCGTGCAGCTGGCCGAGATCGGGCCCGACGCCGTCGTGTTGGATGTCGGGTGCGCCACGGGCTACTCCGCGGCGGTGCTGGCACGGCTCGCCAAGGCCGTCGTGGCGGTCGAGGTCGACACGGCCCTTGCCATCCAAGCCACGCAGACGCTTCGCCAGTTGGGGGCGAACAATGCCCTGGTGATCGAGGGTGCCTTGGAGCTGGGTGCCCCGTCGCATGCGCCCTTCGACGCCATCCTCCTGGAGGGCGCGGTGCCGCGGGTCCCCGGCGGGCTGCTCGAGCAGCTCAAGGATGGCGCCCGTCTGGTTGCCGTGACCGCCGACGGCACCTTCGGCCGCGCCCAGGTCTGGCAACGCACCGGCAAGGTATTCGATTCCCGCCCCGTCTTCGATGCGGGCGCAGAGCCGCTGCCCGGATTTGCGCGCCAGGCCGACTTCGTCTTCTGACCGCCCGCCGCTGCCGCAGCAAATAGTTGTGGATACGTGTCGGAAGTCCGGCCGGTGTTGAAAGTCGGCAACTGAGGTGGGAAATCGCCGCCCCCGAGCGTTTGATTGGGCCTTTCAAGGCGTTGGTTGTGAAATAACCACCTGGAAAGGCGAATCGGTAGACATCATCCAGCCGCCACCGAAGAGGGTTCCGCGCGTGGACTGCGCGGCGCGAACCGCACGTGAGGGAAATGCGTACGGCGCTGGTTGGGGGGAAGCACGTGAGAATTTCGGACGGACGGCGGCTCCGCGCATCCACGTGGGTGGGTGCGATCTGCGGTCTGCTGACGTGCATCTTCGGCAGCCCCGCCGGGGCGGAGACGCTGCACGAGGCGCTGTCTTCGGCCTACAAGTTCAACCCGCGACTGGACGCGGCGCGGGCAACCCAGCGGGCCACCGACGAGGAGGTGCCGCGCGCGATATCGGGCTATCGGCCCAGCATCACCGGCAGCGCCGATACCTCTTACCGGCACATCACGACCAACCCCGGCACCATCGCCAACGGCGACAGCAACCCGCGCGGCTACCAGGTGGGCCTGGTGCAGCCGCTGTTTCGCGGCTTCCGCACGGTGAGCGCGGTCAGCTCGGCGGAGGCCACCGTGCGGGCCGGCCGCGAGACGCTGCGGCTGGCCGAGCAGAGCGTGCTGCTGGAGGCGGTGACGGCCTTCGGC
>VBAB01000436.1 GCA_005888525.1 Alphaproteobacteria bacterium | reverse complement strand
GGCAAGTTCGGCAACAAGTCGCTCAACGGCGAGCAGGTGCGCTGGGGCTTCGAGAACCTGAACCTCACCGCCGACCGCATCGATCAGCTGGGCTTCGAGGGCATGCTGAAGCCGATCAAGTTCTCCTGCGCGGACCACCAGGGAGCCGATCAGGCCCGTCTCCAGCAGTGGGACGGTAAGGAGTGGAAGATCATCTCTGATTTCTACACTGCCGACGAGACGCTGCTCCAGCCGATGGTCAAGGACGATGCGCGATATAGTTCGGCCGATGGAAGAAGAATCGGCGAAGAAGTTCGCCGACGAGAACAAGATCACGCCGCGGCAGTGCCCATCGTCGTGAGCTCGCGCTAGGAGAGAGAGGCGGCGGTGTCAGGGCCGCCGCCTCCGCTCACGATGTCACCCCCACAAGACACCACTCTCGCCGCAGCGGTCGCTACCCATCCTACCGAGGATGCGGCCGCGCCGATGCTTGCGCTCAACAACGTCGAGGTCATCTACGACCACGTCATCCTCGTCCTGAAGGGTGTGTCGCTCGCCGTACCGAAGGGCGCCATCGTGGCGCTGCTCGGCGCCAACGGGGCCGGCAAGTCGACAACGCTCAAGGCCATCTCCAACCTGCTGCTGGCGGAGCGCGGCAAGGTGACGAAAGGTTCCGTCGAGTTCATGGGCGCGCGCGTCGACGGCCTCTCGCCCAGCGAGCTCGTCCGCCGCGGCTGCATCCAGGTGATGGAGGGCCGCCACTGCTTCGGCCATCTCACCGTCGAGGAGAATCTGCTGACCGGCGCCTATACGCGCTCGGGTGGCAGCGGGGTCATCAAGCGCGACCTCGACATGGTCTACGGCTATTTCCCGCGCCTGAAGGAACGGCGCCTCTCGCTCGCCGGCTACGTCTCGGGCGGTGAGCAGCAGATGGTGGCGATCGGGCGCGCGCTGATGTCGAAGCCGAAGATGGTGCTGCTGGACGAGCCGTCCATGGGGCTTGCGCCGCAGCTGGTCGAGGAGATCTTCGAGATCGTCAAGCGGCTCAACGACGAGCAGGGCGTCTCCGTGCTGCTGGCCGAGCAGAACACCAATATGGCGCTCAGATATGCGACCTACGGCTATATCCTCGAGAACGGCCGAGTGGTGATGGATGGGGACTCCAACTCGCTGCGCCAGAACGAGGACGTGAAGGAATTCTATCTCGGCGTCGGCGGCAGCGATCGCAAGAGCTTCCGCGATGTGAAGTCCTACAAGCGGCGCAAGCGCTGGTTGGCGTAGCTGTCATCCCGGTGCTTGTCACCGGGATCCACGGTCACGCAAACCCCGGCGCTCGCGGATGGCTGGATACCGGGGACCCTCGGAACAAGTCCAAGGGCAGGCAAGCCCCGGTATGACAAGGGCGTTGGTTTCGATTGAGCTGTAGCGCAGGGTGAGCCAGTGACCGACAAATATTATGACCAGCTCGAGGTGCGCGATCCGGCCCAACGGGAGCTGGCGCAGTTCAACCTGCTTCCCGATCTCGTTCGCCTAGCCATGGCCAAGGCGCCGGGCTGGGCGGCGCACCTGAAGGGGGTCGACCCCGCTTCCGTCATCTCGCGGGCCGCGCTCGCGAAGCTGCCGGTCTTGCGCAAGTCGGCGCTCAAGGACCTGCAGGCCAAGAACCCGCCTTATGGCGGCTTCACGACCTCTCCCGCCGGTGCGCTGGCCCGCATCTTCATGTCGCCCGGTCCGATCTTCGAGCCCGAGGGCTTCGGCGAGGACTGGTGGCGCACGGCACGCGCACTCTTTGCCGCGGGTATGCGCAAGGGCGACATCGTCCACAACACGTTCGCCTATCATCTGACGCCGGGTGCGTGGATCCTGGACTCCGGCGCGCGCGCGCTAGGCTGCGCCGTCATTGCCGCCGGTCCCGGCCAGACCGAGCAACAGCTCGACATCATCCAATACGTAAAGCCAACGGCCTACGTGGGCGTGCCCGACTACCTGAAGATCCTGCTCGACAAGGCCAAGGAGGCCGGCAAGGACGCCTCGTCCTTCAAAAAGGCGCTGGTCGGCGGCGCCGCGCTGTTTCCCTCGCTGCGGGCCGAGTACAAGGCGCGCGGCATCGACACGTACCAGACCTACGCCACCGCCGACGTCGGCATCATCGCCTACGAGAGCCCGGCACTGGAGGGCATGATCATCGACGAGGGCGTGGTCGTGGAGATCGTGCGGCCGGGCACGGGCGATCCCGTGCCCGCGGGTGAAGTGGGCGAGGTGGTCGTCACCACCTTCAACCGCGACTATCCGATGATCCGCTTCGGCACCGGCGACCTCTCCGCCGTGCTGCCGGGTGCAAGCCCGTGCGGGCGCACCAACATGCGCATCAAGGGCTGGCTCGGCCGCGCCGACCAGACCACCAAGGTCAAGGGCATGTTCGTGCATCCCGAGCAGGTGGCCGAGGTGGCAAAGCGCTACCCTGGCCTCGGTCGCGTCCGCCTGGTCGTCGCGCGCGCCGGCGAGCAGGATGTCATGACCCTGCGGGCCGAGGCGGCGGGCGCAGACGCCGGCCTGAAGGCCAAGCTCGCCGAGACGCTGCAGGCCGTCACCAAGCTCAAGGGCGAGGTCGAGCTGGTGGCGCCCGGCTCGCTCCCCAACGACGGCAAGGTCATCGCCGACGAGCGCACGTATGGGTAGGGCGCAATACCCCGGACTTGATCCGGGGGTATTGCGCCGCCTCTACCGTTGCTCGGCGCAAACGGCTGGCGCCAATTGCGCCCTACGCTCAACCAGCGGCGGAGAGCGCCGGCACCCCGGCGTAGGTCTCGCCATCCGATCGCGCGAGGAAGTCGGCGATGGCGTCGATGGTGGGGGCGTCCATCAGGAGGGGCGCGTGGCCCTGGCCGCGCACCGTGACCGCCGTCATCCTGGGGTGGCGGACGCGCATCTCGGCGAACGTTTTCTCGCTCAGGATGTCCGAGTTCTCGCCGCGGATGGCGAGCAGAGGCACGTGCGCCAGCGCCGTGAACTGCGGCCACAGCTCCGGCATCGGCCCGTCCATCACGGAGGTGGCTTTGGCGAGCCCCGGGTCGTAGGCGGGCGCGGGCAGGCCGTTGTCGTCGTTGAAGACGGCCCGCGCAAACGTCTCCCACTGTTCAGGCGACACGGCCGTGAACTGCCGCCGGTTCATCTCGGTGACGAGCTCGGTTGCTTCCTTCCAGTCGTCCGGCAGCGGCACGCGGCCGACATAGGCGACGATGCGGGATAGGCCCTCCCGCTCGATCACGGGCCCGATGTCGTTCAGCACCGCGACGCCCATCGCATTGGGCCGCAGCACGGCCATCAGCATGGCGATGAGCCCGCCGCGGGACGTGCCTATGACGGCCGCGCGGTCGAGGCCTTTCATGGTCATGAAGTCGAGCACGTCGTTGAGCTCGATCAGGATCGAGTAGTTCTTCCAGTTCGCATCGTTCTGCGAGCGCCCGCGTCCGCGGCTGTCGATCGCGTAGACGTCGCGTCCCGTCTCGTCCCCGGCCGCCAGCGCGGTCGCGAGGTCGTGGAAGTCGCGGCAGTTGCGCGTGAGCCCCGCCAGGCACACGACGGGCCGGAGGGCCGAGCCGGGTGCCGGGTAGTGGCGCGCATAGAGCCGCAGCCCGTCGCGCGAGGTGTAGTGGATGTCGATCCAGTTCTGCATCGCGAATTGTGGCCCAGGCGGTTCGCACGGCGCGCACCGTGGCATGGCCATGGGTGCGGTGCAAGATCGCGAAAAGCCGGGCTGTGGGCGTTCGTGCCGCGCCATTTTTCCGCTCGCCGGCCCTGGCGCACGGCGCGGTTCTTTCTGATATTATGCGGGCGGGATTCCTCCACTCGCCCGGAAAGACGCGCGATGTACACGCAAGGCCTCAACGTCAAGGACACGGGGCACCCGGCCGCCGCGGAAGATCCGGCCAAGCTCGCCCGCTTCCAGGCCAAGATCGACGCGGAAGACAAGATCGAGCCCAACGACTGGATGCCCGAGGCCTACCGGCGCACGCTTGTGCGCCAGATCTCGCAGCACGCGCACTCCGAGATCATCGGCATGCAGCCCGAGGGCAATTGGCTCGCCCGCGCCCCTTCGCTCAGGCGCAAGGTGGCGCTGCTGGCCAAGGTTCAAGACGAGGCCGGCCACGGCCTCTACCTCTACGCCGCCGCCGAGACGCTCGGGCTGTCGCGCGAGGAGATGGTGGCCCAGCTGCTCGCCGGCAAAGCCAAGTACTCCTCGATCTTCAACTATCCGACGCTGTCCTGGGCCGACATCGGCGCCGTCGGCTGGCTGGTCGACGGGGCGGCGATCATGAACCAGATCCCGCTGTGCCGCTGCAGCTACGGCCCCTACGCGCGGGCGATGATCCGCATCTGCAAGGAGGAGAGCTTCCATCAGCGGCAGGGCTACGAGATCATGCTGACGCTCTGCCGCGGCAGTGCGGCGCAGAAGGCAATGGCGCAGGACGCGCTCAGCCGCTGGTGGTGGCCCTCGCTGATGATGTTCGGCCCCTCCGACAAGGAGAGCCTGCATTCGGCCGACACCATGAAATGGAAGATCAAGCGCTTCTCCAACGACGACCTGCGCCAGAAGTTCATCGATGCGACCGTGCCGCAGGGCCACTACCTGGGCCTCACGTTCCCAGACCCGGACTTGAAGCGCGACGAGGCCAGTGGGCATTGGCGCTTCGGCGAAATCGACTGGTCGGAGTTCAAGCGCGTGCTGGCGGGCGACGGCCCCTGCAACCGCCAGCGCATGGCCGTGCGCGGCCAAGCGCACGAGGACGGGGTGTGGGTGCGCGAGGCGGCACTGGCGCACGCGAGGAAGCGCGCCGAGCGGGCGGCGGCGGCAAAGATAGCAGCGGAGTAGACCATGGTTGTGCAACCTGCCGGCACGCATCTGGCGCAGCTCAATGTGGGGCGTGCCCGCTTTGCCACCGACGACCCCCGCATGGCCGAGTTCATGGGGGCGCTCGACGGCGTCAACGCGCTTGCCGAGCGGAGTGCGGGTTTCGTGTGGCGTCTGCAGAGCGAGGCAGGCAACGCAACCGACATCAAGTTGACGGATGACCCCCAGTTCATCGTCAACTTGAGCGTCTGGGAGACGCCGGAGCAACTCGAGCACTTCGTGTGGAACACGGTGCACAAGCGCATCTACCAGAAGAAGGGCAACTGGTTCGAGCCGAGGGCGACGCCGCATTTCGTGATGTGGTGGGTCCCCGTCGGCCACATCCCGACGCCCGAGGAAGCGCTGGCGCGTCTCGCTCATCTGACGCAGCATGGCCCCAGCGAGCACGCCTTCGGCTGGGAGAGCCTGCCCAACGTCAAGCTCTGGATGAACCAGCGGTGTGCATGAGGACGGCGAAGGAGTGACGGCCATGTCCGAGGCGCCGATGCCGCTGTGGGAGGTCTTCATCCGCAACCGCTCCGGGTTGCCGCACAAGCATGCGGGCAGCGTGCACGCGGCCGACGCGGCGATGGCGCTGCAGGCTGCGCGCGACGTCTACACGCGGCGCGGGGAAGCCGTGTCGATCTGGGTGGTGCCGTCCGGCGCCATCACGGCCTCCGACCCGGCCGACAAGGCCGAGCTGTTCGAGCCCACCGGCAGCAAGATCTACCGCCACCCGACCTTCTACGAGGTGCCCGATGAAGTCGGGCATATGTGATCGCACCATGGTGATGCCCTACCTCTCCAGTGGCGCCGCGCGGATTCCCCTCCCCGTCGTGCCGAAGGCGCGCTTTCAGCGCGACGCGGGGAGGGGTTAGGGGTGGGGGTATCCAGATCGCCATGGCCAACGAGTTTGCTCGACACTTGCGTAGGAACCGGACCGAAGCCGAGCGGCGGCTTTGGTGGAGGTTGCGAGAACTGAAACACGCCGGCTTCAAGTTTCGCCAACAGGTTCCCATAGATCATTTCATCGTCGACTTCGCGTGCCTGTCACAGCGGTTGATCGTCGAGGTCGACGGCGGAACCCACAGCACCGACGCGGAGCTGGAGCGAGATGGGCGGCGC
>VBAB01000989.1:1048-2749 GCA_005888525.1 Alphaproteobacteria bacterium | reverse complement strand
CACCATGGAGAGCCGGCTCGGATCCCAGCCGACCACGGCGCGGCGAGGGGTGCCGAGCGAGGTCGGCGCCACCAGCGCCTGCAATTCGACCAGCACCGGGCGGGTGCCTTCGATCCCGGCAAACACGGCCGTGCCGGGGGTGCCGAGATCGCGCTCGGACAGGAACAGTTCCGAGGGGTTGGCGACCTCGCGCAGGCCCAGGCCCGTCATTTCGAACACGCCGATCTCGTCGGTCGGCCCGAACCGGTTCTTCACCGCGCGCAGGATGCGGAACTGCTGCGAGCCTTCGCCCTCGAAGGAGAGCACGGCGTCGACCATGTGCTCGACCACGCGGGGGCCGGCGATCTGGCCGTCCTTGGTGACATGGCCGACCAGGATGATGGCCGCACCGGTCTTCTTGGCGAAGCGAATGAGGGCCTGCGCGGAGGCGCGGACTTGCGTGACGGTGCCTGGCGCGGATTCCACCGTGTCGGTCCACATGGTCTGGATGGAATCGATCACGATCAGGCGGGGGACGGCGCCTTCGGAAAGGGTTGAGACGACGTCTTCAACCGAAGTCTCCGCCGCAAGCTGCACCGGCGCATCCGCAAGGCCGAGCCGCTCGGCGCGCAGTCGCACCTGGGCGATCGCCTCCTCGCCGGAGATGTAGACGGCGCGATGCCCGGCGCGTGCCAGCATCGCTGTGGCCTGCGTCAGCAGCGTCGACTTGCCAATGCCGGGATCGCCGCCGACCAGCAGCACCGAGCCGCGGACAAAGCCGCCGCCGGTGACGCGGTCGAGCTCGGGCATGCCCGAGGACAGGCGCGGCGCCTCCTGGCTCTTGCCGGTCAGCGACTCCAGCTGGAATTGCCGGCCTTTTCGTTTGGAGCGGATCGAGACGGGGACGGCGGTCGTGCCTTCCTCCTCCGACAGCGTGTTCCACTCGCCGCACGCCTCGCACTTGCCCTGCCAGCGGTTGTAGGCCGCGCCGCAGTTCTGGCAGACAAAGGAGAGGGAGGATTTGGCCATGTGCGATTCTACCGACCATCGTCATTAGCGCGGGGACGGCGGCCTGCCAACCGATGTCGCCCCGGCGAAGGCCGGGGCCCATAACCACGAATGTATGTGGTTTTGCAGAACCGAAGCTCCAGCGCGTTTCAACGATTGACATTGGCGGCTGATGGGGTGGACGGCCCCCTACGGCATCAGTTGTGCCAGAATGAGGTTGTTGCAAATCTCAGACAAGGGAGCCGCCCGTGGGAGAGATTAGCCGAATTGGAATGGATACGTCGAAGTATATTTTCCAGCTGCATGGAGTGGACGCGGCGGAACAGCCGGTTCTGCGCAAGCGGCTGTCGCGCAAACAGATGCCGGAGTTTTTTGCCAAGCTGCCGCCGACGCAGATCGGGATGGAGGCCTGCGGCGCAGCTCATTACTGGGCGCGGGAGTTGAGCAGGCTCGGGCACGAAGTGAAGCTGATGGCCCCGCAGCATGTGAAGCCCTACGTCAAGCGCAACAAGAACGACGGGCGCGATGCCGAGGGGGTGTGCGAGGCGATGAGCCGGCCGACGATGCGGTTCGTGCCGGTGAAGAATGCCGAGCAGCAGGCCGCGCTGATGCTGACCGGCCTGCGCGAGCAGATGGTCGCCCGGCGTACCCAGCTCAGCAACATGATCCGCGGCTATGCGGCGGAGTTCGGCATCACGGCGCCCAAAGGGCTCG
>VBAB01000989.1:0-1023 GCA_005888525.1 Alphaproteobacteria bacterium | reverse complement strand
GAGCGTGCCGGCGCTGGCGCGCGATCTGTTTGCCCTGCAGGGACAGCAATACGCTCAGTTGCAGGGGGAGCTGAAGGCGATCGAAGCCAGGCTGCGGGCCTGGCACCGTGCCAACCCGGACAGCCGACGCCTGGCAGAGATTCCCGGCATCGGACCCGTCGGCGCGCCGGAGCTGATCATGAAGACACCGGATCCGGGCACGTTCACTTCCGCGCGGCATTTTGCGGCCTGGATCGGGCTGACCCCGAAAGACCATTCCACCGCCGGCAAGACCCGGCTCGGCAAGATCACCCGTGCCGGAGATGAGAGGCTTCGCAGTGTGCTGGTGGCGGGAGCAACCGCTGTGATCAAGCAGGCCATGTGCGGCCGCGGTCATCCGTCGCCCTGGCTGGTGGCGCTGCTGAAGCGCAAGCCACCCAAACTTGCCGCCGTGGCGCTCGCCAACAAGAATGCCCGTATCGCCTGGAAGCTGATGATGACGAGAGAGAGTTACGACGGCGCGCGGATGCAGGCTGCATCCGCGGTTGCCGCCTGACAGATCGGCCGATCGGGCTCGTCCGACCGGCGGATACCGGAGCTGCAAGAGGAGTAGATGGCAGGATCGATCGATCCAAGGTGCGAGACATCCCGTGGGACCCATCGGCCGAACCCAGGTCGCGTGGTTGATTGGAGCTCGCGTCGCGGAAACCATCTTGGCCAGCGGTCCAAATCGACCGCATCAACAGGCCGGACATATGGATGCAAGCGATCCGATCCAGACCGCCAAGCCTCTTGTGCCACGGGGGCCGTCCACATATGGGTCCCGGCCTGCGCCGGGACGACACTGGCACGCTGCGCTTTGCCCACCCTACAGCTTCTCGCAGACACACGCTCTCATTCCCGCAGCACGTTTTTGCCCGGGTTTTGCAAATTCTTTGCTCCCCCTTGAACAGAGGGCGCAGGGAAAGCCGGGCGCCGACTGCGCCCGCATCACCGTGTGCAATGATAGAAAGAACGCACACGGGTTTGACAGGTACAGCCGAG
>VBAB01000988.1:1880-3178 GCA_005888525.1 Alphaproteobacteria bacterium | reverse complement strand
GTTGCGGTATTCATTCCCGAACCCGGTGCCAGTGTAGAACTTCAAACCGAGCGCGGCGGTGTGGGGTCCGAGCAGCGTGACCGGCTTGGTGAATTCGCTGCACTTGCGTCCCCAACCGAACTCCGGATCGGTGAAGTTGCCCTGGTGGCAGTAGGGATAGCCGAAGTTGTCCTTGCCGGGCTGGGTGACGCGATTGAGCTTGTCCTCCGGGATGTCCTCCGACAGCCAGTCGCGCGCGTTCTCGGAGAAATAGAGCTGCTTCAAGGTCGGATGCCAGTCCATGCCGACGATCTGGCGGATACCCGAGGCGTAGATCTCGAGCCCCTTACCGTCGAGACCGACGCGGTAGATCTTGGAGTGCCGCTCCGAGGGCATGCAGATGTTGCAGGGAGCGCCAACCTGGAAGTACAGCTTCTCGTCGGGGCCAACGGTGAGGTATTTCCAGCCGTGCGGCTCATCCTTCGGCAGGTCGCCCAGGATGACGGTTGGCTTGGGCGGGTTGTCGAGATTGTCCTCGATCTTCTCGATCTTGGAGATCTGGTAAAGCTCGGCGATGTAGAGGGTGCCCTTGTGCAGGGCGATGCCGTTCGGGCGGTGCAGGCCTGACGCGATGACCTTGACCTCGCGCTTGCCGTTCTTCTCGACGATGGCGTGTACCTTGTCTTGAATGCGGCTGCTGACGAACACGGTGCCCTTGTCGCCGAGCCGCAGCGTGCGCGCGTTTGGAACGCCTGCGGCGTAGACCTCGAGCTTGAAGCCGGCTTTGACCTTCAATTTGTCGAGCGGCAACTTGTCCGCCGGGGTCGGGAGTGGCGGCGGAGCAACGGGCGCCAGCTTGGAATCCGCTATGCTGGGAGACTGACCCTGCTTCCAGGGCGGTGGCGGGTCCGCCGCCTGCTGGGCCTGAAGCTGGAAGGCAGCTGTAGTTGCCAGAAGCCCGCCCAGGCCGATCCCGGCCGCGAGCTTGGGAATCGAAAAGCGTAGGTTCTGCATGGTGGGCGTCTCCCCTGTAATTTCTTTTGTCTTGCGGGCGGGCGCAGATCGCTGTGCGGCGCCTGCCAACAGCTTACGCGAGAGGCGTGGGCTCTGCCAACGTCACAATTGTGTTCCGGCCCGGGGATTGCGGAACACGAGCTCCAGGGGCGGCAAGGCGGCCTCACGCTCGGCAACGCGCGCAAACGCGTCATGCAGCGAGGATTTTCCACAGGCCGGATCGGTCAGGGCCGCGTCGCCGGCGAAGGCAAGCGCCTGGCAACGGCAGCCGCCCCAGTCGACCTCCCGGAGCTCGCAGGACCGAC
>VBAB01000988.1:0-1865 GCA_005888525.1 Alphaproteobacteria bacterium | reverse complement strand
CCAGTGGGTGCCGCGGAAGCGCTGGAAGGCCTCGGAATGGAGCCAGATGTCGGAGAGGCGCCTGTCGCGCACGTTGTCGAAGGCGAGCCCGGGGATGGTCTCGGCGGCGTGGCAGGGCAGCGCCTTGCCGGACGGCGTGATGTTGATGCTGGCTCGCCCCCAGCCGCCCATGCAGGGCTTGGGCCGTCTGGCGTAATAGTCGGGCACCACGAAATCGATGACGAGGATGCCCTCGAGGCGCGCACGCGCCTTCTCCACCAGCTCGACGCTGTCGAGCACCTGCCGACGCGTGGGCATGAGGGCTTGGCGGTTCTGCAGCGCCCAGCCGTAGTACTGCACGTGCGCCACCTCGAGCCGCCGCGCGCCGAGCCGCACGGCCAGCTCGATGATGGCGGGCAGGCTGTCGATGTTCTGGCGATGCACCGGCGCGTTGATGGTGAGCGGTAGCCCCAGGGCGCGCACCCAGCCGGCAACCTCCAGCTTCTTGGCGTGGCCGCCGTGATAGTGCGCGACGCGATCGGCGTTGGCGGCATCGGCGTCCTGAATCGAAACCTGCACGTGGTCAAGGCCGAGATTCGCCAGCGCCTCCAGCCGCGCGCGGGTGAGCAGCACGCCGGCCGTGATGAGGTTGGAGTAGAGGCCCACCCTGGCCGCCTGCGCTACGATCTCCTCGAGGTCGCGACGCACGGTGGGCTCACCTCCCGACAGATGCAGCTGCAGAATGCCGAGCTCGGCTGCCTGCGCCAACACGTCGAGCCATACCTCGGTGGGCAGCTCGCCGGCGGCGCGCTCCAGCGCCAGCGGATTGGAGCAGTAGGGGCACTGCAGCGGGCAGCGGTGGGTCAGCTCGGCGAGCAACCCGACCGGGGCACGCACGGAGGCGGCGGTATCCAAAGCTGTGCGGGTCGCGCTCACGCGGTCACCACGCCCTTGTCGGCGAGCTTCTGCAGCATGGGTATGATGTCGGAGAGGATGCGGTCCCTGGGCGCGTTATAGGTTTGCGCCAGCTCGGCGGCGATGGTGTCAACGCTGCGGCTGCCGTCGCACAGCTGGAGCACGGCGACGGCGATGGCATCGAGCGTGAAGACCCGCTCCGGCGCCAAGATCAGCCAGCGCTCGCGAACGGTGTCGTGGCGCATCTTGATATGGCGCGGCAGCTTGGGCACCGACGCTGCCGAGATGATCGTGCGTTTTCCCGGCGCGTCGCTCATGCCGGCTCCAGGACGCGCAAGGAGATCGGATCCGAGCGTCGTTGTGCGCCAGCAGAGCGGCACGCTTCGCCTCCCCCTGCGTCGAAGGCCCTGCCTTCGACGCGAGGAGGGGGGAGGACGGTGCGTCCGCGGCTTGGTCCGGCCATCGCCGAGCTCTCCACACATTCGACGGCCGGGCCAAGTCGCTGGACGCACCTGGTGGGGGTGACCGGCCACATCCACGACAAGCCACCCCCACCTAGGAACGCCATCGGACTTAGCTCGCCTGTCGAGGGTTGCATCGAGCGTTGCCATGGGCGAGCTAAGCCCGTGGCGTTCCGTCCTCCCCCCTCGGGCATGCCAAAGGCACCGCCTTTGGCACAGGGGGAGGGACGAACGTGGCAAGCCAACCCGAATATCATTGTCCTCGCGTCCGCTGACCTCTTCACGTGGCCTCCGGGCGGAAGGCGCCGGGGGGGATCAGGCCCGGGGTGACGTAGGCGTGGTGCAGGGCGTCGATTGAAGCGCACAGGATCGACGGCGACGGCCTGCTGTTCCGGGGTCGTCGCGTGGTCGTTCACGTAGGTGAGCGCGAAGTCGGCATCGCGGTTGGCCTGGGCGAGGCGCCGCTTGAAATACTGCATCGCGCGCTGGTCGACGAAGGCGTAGCTCTCC
>VBAB01000367.1 GCA_005888525.1 Alphaproteobacteria bacterium | reverse complement strand
AATTCTGGAATCCTGGCGCGGAGCGCATGTTTGGCTTCTCGGCCACGGAAGCGGTCGGCCAATCCCTCGATTTGATCATTCCCCCGCAGCTGCGCGACCGCCATTGGCAAGGCTATCGCGACGTCATGAAGTCGGGGCAAAGCCGGTATGGGCAGGGCGACGTGCTTGCGGTCCCCGGGATGCGAAAGGACGGAACGCGGATTTCGCTTGAATTCACCATCGTGCCGTTGCGAGCCGCCGACGGCCGTTGGACGGGCTTGGGTGCCGTACTGCGGGATGTCACGGCTCGCTTTGAAGAACTGCGAGCACTCAGGGAAAAAGTGAGTGCTGCTGCCCAAACTGTCGCGGCTGCGCCCGGGAACGAGCGACCGAAGAAAGCGTTCTAATCCAGGCTGGACCGGGGACCGCGGAGCCCGCCATGGTAGACGCCGTCCTTACGCACCTTCCCGAAGACGAACACCGCATCCAACTGCGCCGAGCGATCGTTGCCAGCACGATCGGCACTGCGATCGAGTGGTACGATTTCTTTCTTTACAGCACGGTCACGGGCCTCGTCTTTGCGAAGCTCTACTTCCCGCACTCCGATCCTCTGGTGGGGACACTAGAGGCATTCGCCATCTATGCGGTCGGCTTTGTTGCCCGCCCTGTCGGGGCAGCTATCTTCGGACACTACGGCGATCGGATCGGGCGAAAGGCAACGCTTATTGCAACGCTCATGCTGATGGGCGTTGCGACCTTTCTGGTGGCGCTGGTGCCAACATATGAGAGCATCGGCATCTGGGGTGCTGTGATCCTGACCATCCTACGCTTCGTTCAAGGCATCGGTGTCGGCGGTGAGTGGGGTGGATCGGTGCTGCTGTCGATGGAGTGGGCGCGCTCACACGGCTCGCGAGGGTTCATCGCGTCATGGCCCCAGTTCGGGGTGCCCTGTGGGCTGTTCCTGGCCAACCTCGCCGTGCTTTTTTTCAGCAACGTGTCGGGCGATCAATTCCTGGTCTGGGGATGGCGCCTCCCCTTTGCCTTCAGCATTGTGCTCGTAGCGGTCGGGCTCTACATCCGGCTTGGCATTCTCGAAACGCCCGTGTTTTCAAGGCTGCAGCAAACGCAAAAACTGGAAAAGACTCCGATCGCAGGCGTCCTTCGGCAATATCCTAAGGAAATTGTCCTCAGCGCGCTCGCCCGCATGGCCGAGCAGGCGCCCTTCTACATTTTCACCGCCTTCGTCTTCTCTTATGCCGTCGGAACGCTGAAAGTACCGCGTGACTTCGTGCTCACGGCCGTATTGACCGCCTCGGTGTTGTCGTTCGTGACAATTCCCCTGTTCGGGTACGTCTCCGACCGGATCGGGCGCAAGAAGACCTACATGATCGGCGCCGCGCTGACCGGCGTGTTCGGTTTCATCTATTTCGCCATGCTCGATACCGGCTCCCCCGCATTGATCTTTCTCGCGGTCGTGCTCTCGCTTGTTCCCCACGACATCATGTATGGCCCACAGGCGGCATTGATCGCTGAGCTGTTTCCCGCGCGTCTGCGCTACGGCGGAGCCTCTCTTGGATATCAGATGGCCTCGGTAATTGCCGGCGGACCCGCGCCGCTGATCGCCACATGGCTGTTCGCGACTTACGGGTCAGCCTATGCGATCGCGCTCTACATCCTCGCTTGTACCGTGGTGAGTTTGATATCGGTGGCACTGATGCGCGATTACACGGGAAAGCCCCTTGCCGATTACTAGCACCAACCGTCATGTTCGCCCGCTGCGATCCCAGAAGGCGCTCGTAACGGGGGCAAGTTCGGGCATTGGACGTGCGGTCGCCGTGGCCTTCGGCCGCGCCGGCGCCGATGTGGCGGTGAACTATAGGTCTTCGCCCGGCGCCGCCGAAGCGGTCGTTGCTGAAATCAGAGGGCACGGGGTGACGGCCTTCGCCCATCAGGCCGATGTGTCCGACGAAGCTCAAGTGCTGCGCATGTTCGAGCGGCTGCGTGAGGAGTTGGGGGCTATCGATATCCTCGTCGCCAACGCCGGGCTCCAGCAGGACGCCGCGATCGGCGACATGACCGCGGCTCAGTGGAACAAGGTGCTGTCGGTCAATCTTACTGGACAGTTCCTGTGCGCCCGCGAAGCCATTCGCGAATTCAGGCGCCGCGGCCTGCGACCCGAGATCTCCTGCTCGGCCGGCAAGATCATCTGCATGAGCTCCGTGCATCAGGAGATTCCTTGGGCTGGCCATGTCAACTATGCCGCCTCGAAGGGTGGCGTCGAACTCATGATGCGCAGCCTTGCCCAGGAGGTCGCTCCCGAACGCATCCGGGTCAATGCCATCGCGCCGGGCGCCATTCGCACGCCGATCAACCGGGCGGCGTGGGAGACGAAAGAAGCCGCCGAACGGCTCTTGACCCTCATTCCCTATGGGCGCATCGGCGAACCGGAGGATGTGGCGCAGGCGGCAGTGTGGTTGGCCAGCGATGCCTCGGACTATGTGGTCGGCACCACTCTCATTGTCGACGGCGGAATGACGCTCTATCCGGGCTTCAGCACGAATGGTTAAGCCCTCGAGTTACCGCGCTTCCGCGGGTTCGCGCTCGCTGCCCGAGCGTTGCTCGGCAGGTTTCTCGCCTGTCGCCATGCGTGGAAGGCACTCCGTGTTCATACTGACGCCGGCGCTGCGCTTGGTGTCGAGAGTTGCTCAAAGGTGCATTGCCGGGGCGATTTGTCTGGTCGCCAGCGCACAAGCCTGGTGCCATGCCGGAAGCGGTCGCCGTTCACGTGATCGTAGCGCACCTCCACCACGAGCTTGGGTTTGAGGGGCTGCCACGCGGCGGATCTCTCGGTGCTCCAACGGCTCGGGGCGCCTGGCACATCTCCCGTGAACCCTGGTGCCGCGATAAGCTTCTCCAGGCGCGCAGTCAGTGCGGGCTTGTCCTTGGCGGATATGGCGGACGTGAAGCCGACGTGATGCAGGAGACCCGCATCGTCGTAGAGGCCTAGCAGTAGCGATCCCACGAGGCGATCGCTGCTCGCGTATCGGAAGCCGCCAACCACGCAGTCCGCGGTGCGGAGGCATTTGACTTTGAGCATGACGCGCTTACCTGGCCTATAGGGCAGATCGAGCCGCTTGGCGATGACACCGTCGAGCGCCAGTTGGCGCCGCGCGAGCCAGGTCTTCGCCTTGCGCTGATCTCGCGTGAAGGAGGTAAGCGAGATACCTTGGTAGTCGCGCGCGAAAAACGCCTCGAGCGCGGCTCTGCGCTCTTCGAACGATCTTTCGAGGAGCGGCTGCCGCGACTTGCGCAGCAAACAATCAAAAGCAACGAAGATTGCGGGCGTTTCCCTAGCCAACCGTCTGATGCGACTCTCGGCTGGATGGAGGCGCATCTGCAGCGCGTCGAAGGAGAGATTGCCACCAACGGGGACGACAAGCTCGCCGTCGAGCACGAATTGTTGCGTGGAAGGCGCTCGAAGGTTGCCCAGCACCTCGGGAAAGAAGCGCGACAGGGACTTTCCCGATTTTGCTTTGATCTCGACTTCCCCTTTGGCCCGGAAGGCGAGGCAGCGAAAGCCGTCCCATTTCGGCTCGAACTGCCAGCCGGGCTCCTTTGGCAGCTCCGCAACCAGCAGCGCCTCCATCGGTGCAAGAGTGAGCGGTATACCAAGATCTGTCAGCGCAGATTTGCGCTGCTTGGCCCGTGGCATCATCGATCCCGCGCCTTCAATTTGCGGATGGCGGGCTCGAGGGGGCGCTCGGCGTCGCAATAGTCTTGCCAAGCTTTGGTTTTGGCCAGGAGCGCCGGTGCGCTGTCGATCGTGAACCGCGCGGGATCGAGACCGTCACGCGTCTGGGACCAGGTGATCGGCATCGAGACCGGTGCTCCGGGACGGGCGCGCGGGGAGAGGGGCGCGACGGCTGTCGACATTCGATCGTTGCGCAGGTAGTCGAGAAAGATGCGGCCGCCCCGCTGCTTCTTGGCCATGTTGATGAGGTAGCGGTCGGGGCTGTCGTTCGCCATTGCCGTCGATATTGCGCGCGCGAAGGCTTTGGCCTCGTCCCATCCGATCCGCGAATTCCTGAGTACCTTCAAAGGGGTGACTATGTGCAGGCCCTTGCCGCCCGTGGTCTTGCAGAAGGTGACGAGGCCTAGCTGTTCCAGCCGGCCGCGGAGTTCCTTGGCAGCTGCGACGACTGAGGAGAACGGCACGTCTGGCGCGGGGTCCAAATCGAATATCAGCCGTCCTGGTAGATCAGGGTACCCCGGTGCACAATTCCAGGGGTGGAATTCCACGGCCGCGATTTGGGCCATGGCGACGAGGCCCTCGACGCGGTCGATCTGCAGGTAGGGCTTGCGATCGCCCTCGACGACGGTCTCTTCGACCAGCGTGGACATGCCGGGCGCTGCGTGGCGCTGAAACCATTTCTCGTGATCGATGCCGTCAGGGGCGCGTATGATCGAACATGGACGGCCCCTGAGATGCTCGATCATCCACGGTCCGACGACTTCGAGGTAGCGGGCGAGATCGAGCTTGGTGGCAGCGCTGCTCTTGCCTTCGGCAGGCCATAGCGCCTTGTCGGGCTTCGAGATCGTGACGCCCATGACGTGATCGGTGCCGCTCTTCACCTGGGGCGAGGCCTTGGCGCTCTTATGGGCGGATAGCGGTGCTCTGAGGGCAGCGGCCGGGCGGCGCGTCTTGGCGGCAACCTTGTGGGAATGCCAGATTGCCCGCGGATCGGCAGCCTTTGCGCCGGCGGACATGAATGGTCTGGCGCCTCGGCCTTTACCAGCCTCGATCTGATCCATTGTGCGCCCGGACGCAACGGAGCGGTCCTGGCCGAGCAGTGCGGCAGCATCCTTGCAGGCAAACTCGTCACGATGCTTGATCAGGAGCCAGTTTCTGCGCTTGCTGCGATCGCTTGCACGGTTTTTCATGCGCACGAGCACCCAGCTCCCCCTGAGCTTCTCGCCGGCGACCGTGAATTTGAGCTCGCCCTTGCGCAGCGCGCCATCTACGTCGCCGGTTTCCTTCTCCGGCATCCAGAAGCCGCGATCCCACAGCATCACCGTGCCGCCGCCGTATTCCCCTTTCGGGATCGTGCCCTCGAAGTCGCCGTAGTCGAGCGGATGGTCCTCGACCTCAACCGCCAATCGCTTGTCGCGAGGATCGCAGGAAGGCCCCTTGGTTACCGCCCAGGACTTGAACACCCCCTCGTGCTCGAGGCGCAGGTCGTAATGCAGACGGGTCGCGGCGTGCTTCTGGACGATGAAGCGAGGGTACTCCGCGCGCTTGATCGGAGTCCTGCCGCTCGGCTCCGATGTCTTGTGGAAATCGCGCTTGGCTTGGTAAGCAGCTAGTTTCTTCTTTGCCATTGTAAAAACTCATCAGCAGAGACCTGCCAGGACGCTGTTCGATAACCGTCTCTCATGATCCATATTCCAGCTTGGGAT
>VBAB01000366.1 GCA_005888525.1 Alphaproteobacteria bacterium | reverse complement strand
TGCACCGGCAGAGGCGGGCAGCGCCAGCCCGATCGCCTCCGATACCATGGCCATGGTGTTGGCAGTGAACTGACCGCCGCAGGCGCCGGCACCGGGACAGGCGACGCACTCGAGCTCGTGCAGGTCCTTGTCCGACATGTTGCCGGCGGAGTGCTGGCCAACGCCCTCGAACACGTCGACGACGGTCACGTCCTTGCCCTTGAACTTGCCGGGCAGGATCGAGCCGCCGTACATGAAGACAGCCGGCACGTTGAGGCGCAGCATCGCCATCATCACGCCGGGAAGCGACTTGTCGCAGCCGGCCAGGCCGACCATGGCGTCATAGCAATGGCCGCGCATGGTGAGCTCGATGGAGTCGGCGATTACCTCGCGCGAGACCAGCGAGGACTTCATGCCCTGGTGGCCCATGGCGATGCCGTCGGTCACCGTGATGGTGCAGAACTCGCGCGGCGTGCCGCCGGCCGCATCGACGCCCTTCTTGGCGGACTGCGCCTGGCGCATCAGCGCGATGTTGCAAGGCGCGGCCTCGTTCCAGCACGACACCACGCCGACGAACGGCCGATGGATCTGCTCCTCGGTCAAACCCATGGCGTAGTAGTAGGAGCGATGCGGCGCGCGCGAGGGACCTTCGGTCACGTGGCGGCTGGGAAGCCTGGATTTGTCGAACGCCTTCGCGTCCATGATGCTCTCTCTCGCTCCTCGCGGACGTCGCAATGAACGCCCACGCCGCTGGCGTCCAACGAGAAGGCCGCCGGCAAACAAACCTCTCAATGGACCAACATCTTGCGACAGGTTGTTGCAACCAGCGGCAAGCGGCCCGAGACTGCAGATGATCGCGCGTGCTGCGCGAGCGCGCACGCAATCCCCATGACTGCGATCCGCAACAAATGTGAAATTTGTTTGTGGCTCAATGGTGGCACTTCGACGATAAATTCGTTGCCCGTCAGCAACACTTGGTTAAGAACTAGGTGGACATGCGGAGCTTGCGATCGCTGTAGACATATTCCATGGAAGGCGGGATTTCTTGCGGATTGGCACTAATTTCCCGGCCATCTCGGGGGCGTCCATCGTCATGACCGCACCCGTGCCGCATGCTAATTTGTCGCGCTTCGGCTCATCGCGCCGCGGCGCAGCCATTTCGAGGCCCCGCATGACGCTTGCCGCTTCAACTGTTTCGCCGACGCCGGAGCCAAGCATTCCCCGCATCAGCTGGGTGCCCCCGCCGGGGGGCTTTGCGGGCCTCAGTTTCCTCAACGGGGTGCTGCGCATACTGACGCTGGGCGTCTACCACTTCTGGGGCAAGACCGAAGTGCGCCAGCGCATCTGGTCGGCCGTGCGTATCGACGGCGAGCCGCTGGAATACCGCGGGACCGGTGGCGAGCTCCTGCGCGGCTTCCTCATCGTCTTCTTTCTAATCCTGTTGCCGATGGGACTGGCGGGCTTCGCCTCCTCGCTGTTCCTGCCGGTGACCGCGCAGGGGGTCTATACCCTGGTCTTCTGGGGTTTGGTGTTTCTGCTCTCCGGCATCGGCATCCACCGTGCGCGCCGCTATCGCCTCTCGCGTACGCGCTGGCGTGGCATCCGCGGCGGACTGTCGGGGCGCTCGCGGGGATTCGCTTGGACGTACCTGTGGACCATGCTGCTCGTGCCTGTGACGCTCGGCTGGATCCTGCCGTGGCGTGCGGTGCGTCTGCAGCGGGCGCTCTTCAACGAGACAAGCTTCGGCGACAACGGGTTCACCTTCACCGGCGTTGCCGGGCCGCTCTACAGGCGCTTCTGGCTGGTGTGGATCAGCGGCCTCGTCCTGTTCATCTCTGCATCGGTGGCCTTTGTCGCCATCATCGGTTTCGACATGCCGCGCTCCGGCGCTAACACCCCGACAATGCGCGCGCTAACCGGCGGGAAGATCGCGGCGCTGACTGCCGTCGTGCTCGGCGCATTGCTGATCTTCGCCATGATCCGCGCCTGGTACAGCTCGCGCATGCTGAATTACTTCGCCGCCCACACCAAGCTCCAGGGCACCGGCTTTACGCTCCAGGCGACGGCGCCCAGCCTGGTGTGGCTCGCCGCCAGCAACTATCTCATTCGCCTTCTGTCGCTGGGCTTCCTGTCCGCGGTCACGGAGGCGCGCTCCATGCGCTACATCGTCGACCGGCTTTCCTGCGAGGGCGCCATCGCCTGGAGCCAGATCGGTCAGAACCCGGACGTCCTGTTGCGACGCGGCGAAGGGCTTGCGGAGGCTTTCGATGTCGACGCCTTCTGACGGCACGCGATTTGCGGGCGTCCACAGCGACGGCCGCTTCGCAACGGCGTCACCCGTCTCGGTTCGCTTCACCGGCGGCGGCCTCGAGTTGCGCAGCGACAGAGAGATGGGGTCGCGGACGTGGCCCTACGACCAGCTGCAGGGCAGTGTGCCGCTCAGGGCGGATACACCCGACGTGCTGCTGAGCCTGCTGCCGGAAGGCGCGGAGACGCTGTTCGTCGCCGATCCGTCATTCTCCGGCCTCCTGCTGGCGCGTGCGCCCGCTCTCTCCTGCGCGCGCCAGCGCTGGCAGGGTTTGAAGCCCGGGCTCGCCGTCCTCGCCGCCGTCGTGGCCATCGTCAGCGGCGTGTGGCTCCTGGACCTGCACCCCGCCCAGACGATCGCGCGCGTCATGCCGCAAAAAACGCGTGCGGCGCTCGGAGGCGCCGTTGTCACCTCGATGACGAAGGACCGCAAGGTGTGCGAGACGCCGGCAAGCAAGGCCGCGCTCGGCCGGCTGACCGAGCGGCTCACCGCAGCGGCGTCCGACAAGCCAATGGGCGTGCGCGTCGTCCTGCTCGACTGGTCGCTCGTCAACGCGTTTGCCGTACCGGGCGGCCAGATCATCCTGACGCGTGGCCTGGTGCAGCGGGCCGGCGCGTCGGACGAGGTCGCGGGCGTGCTGGCGCACGAGCTCGGTCATACGCTGGAGCTGCATCCCGAGGCCGGCATCATCAGGGTAGTGGGCCTCTCTGCGGCATTGCAGCTCGCCCTCGCGGGTTCGCAGGGCACCATCAGCAACATCGGCCTGATCTTGACGCAGCTGCGCTACACGCGCATCGCCGAGCGCGAGGCCGACGCGCATGCCCTGCGCATGCTCAAGGGCGCCGGCATCTCGGCCAAGGGCTTCGGCGACTTCTTCGAGCGCCTCGAAAGCAATAAGCCCGGTGAGGAAGCTGGCAAGAGCGCGTCCGAGCTGGAAATGATCCTACGCACGCATCCGCCCACCGCAGAGCGCATCGCCATGGTGCGCGCCCAGCCGAGCTATCCGGCCACGCCGGCGCTGTCCGCAGACGACTGGCGCGCGCTGCGCGAAGCCTGCGGGCCGCCGACGGCCCGTCCAGCCCCTTCCGCACCCCCGGCGGCGGGACCTACGGCGCCGGGACCTACCGCTTCGCGCGCGCCAACCAATCCGACGCCGACCCCGCCTATAGCAGTGAGGCCGGACACCG
Source organism: Alphaproteobacteria bacterium (assembly GCA_005888525.1). Lineage (GTDB taxonomy): Bacteria > Pseudomonadota > Alphaproteobacteria > Rhizobiales > Hyphomicrobiaceae > AWTP1-13. The sequence goes on along the minus strand of VBAB01000366.1, from coordinate 2,006 downwards.
AAGCCGGGCGTGAGATCGCCGAGGCAACGAATGCGCTCGCCACCAACCCCAACGATGTGGCCGCGCTGCAAAAGCGCGCCCGCGCCTACACCAAGGAAAACCGGCACGAGCAAGCCCTCGGCGACTACACCAAGGCGTCTGAGCTCAAGTCGGACGATGCGGCCCTGCACTATGGGCGCGGCACCGCGCTGCAAAACCTGCGGCGCTACGAGGAGGCCCTGCGTGCCTACGACGAGGCGCTGCGGCTCGCGCCCGGCCACGCCAATGCCCGCAACAACCATGGCAACACCAACCGTGCCTTGAAGCGCTACGACGCCGCCTTGCAGGATTTCGACGAGCTGGTCCGGATCCAGCCCGATTTCGTCCACGCCTATTTCAATCGCGGCCTGGTCTATCGCGATATGAGCCGGAACGAGGAAGCGATCCGCGACTTCGACGCCGCGCTGGCGCGGGACAAGGGCTACACTGCCGCCCACACCACCCGCGGCATGGCGCACGAGAAGATGGGAGTCCGCGACAAGGCCATCGAGGATTTCCGCGCCGCGTTGGCCACGCCGCAGAAATACAACAACGGCGCCTGGGCCCACGCCACCGCGCGCGCGCATCTGAAAACCCTCGGCGTCGACGTGCCGTGACTCGCCGGAGGCTCAGGCCGCGGCAGCGATCTCAAAACAGGGCGTAGCCGCCGTCGATGAGGAAGGTGTCGCCGGTGTGGTAGGCGGACGCCGAGCTCATGAGGTAGACGGCGATGCCGCCGAAGTCGTCGCCGGTGCCCCAGCGGCGCGTAGGGATGCGCGGCAGCACGTTGTTGGCGAACTTCTCGTTGCCGATGGCGTTGGCCGTCATGTCCGTCTCGATCCAGCCGGGCAAGATGGCGTTGGCGCGCACGCCGTGGCGCGCGAATTCCACGGCGAGTGCGCGGATCATCGAGATCATGCCGCCCTTGGTGGCGGCGTAATGCTCGCTGCGGGGGGCGCCTTCGATGGCCGCCAGCGAGGCCGTCCCCACCAGCACGCCACCGCCGCCGCGGGCGACCATGTGACGTGCGGCGGCGCGGAACGTGAAGAAGGCGCCGTCCAGATTGACCTTCAGCACGCGCCGCCACTCCTCGCTGCTCATCTCCAGGAACGAGGCCGTGCCGCGCCCGCTCACCCCTGCGTTGGCGAAGCAGCCGTCGATCCGGCCCAGCTTACTGAGGGTTTCGGCAAAAGCGGCGTCCACGGCCTTCTCGTCCGAGACGTCGCACTCGAGCGCCACGACTTTGCGCGCCCCGGCGGCCAGCTCGGATTTCGCAGCTGCGTTCTTCTTCGCGTTGGTGCCCCAGATCGCCACATCGGCGCCGGCCTGGGCAAGTGCGCGCGCCATGCCGAGGCCGATGCCGCTGTTGCCGCCCGTCACCAGGGCCACCTTGCCGGTCAGATCGAAGGGCTTGTACATCGGCTTCCTCGCTGGCTTGCGCTGTCGCTGCCACAAGTCATGCGCATTTCGTGGTCAGCGGGCAAGGGAGAGGCGAGAATGTCGGCAGCTGCCGGTGTGTCGCCATGACGTGGCGCGGGCAATACAGACGGCCCCAAACGCAAAGGCAGCGGCGCGCGGGCCGCTGCCTTTCGAATTTCGCCTGACCGCCGGGGCCGGCGCCGGCTCAGAGCTTGTGGGCCATGCGCTCTTTCTTGGTCGCCAGGTAGCGCTTGTTGTAGGGGGAGGGCGTTACGATCAGCGGCAGCTGCTCGACGACCTCCAGGCCTTCCTCGCGCAAGGCTTCCACCTTGGCTGGATTGTTGGTGAGTAGCTTGATCTCGGTATACCCGAGATCGAACAGGATGTGCGCTGCCAGGTCGTAATCGCGCGCCTCGATGGGAGCGCCGATGGCGACGTTGGTATCCACCGTATCGTAACCCTGGTCCTGCAGGGCGTAGGCCCGGATCTTGTTTACGAGGCCGATGCCCCGCCCCTCCTGGAAGGGAAGATAGATCAGGATACCGAGCGGGCTCGTTGTGATCTGGTTC
>VBAB01000365.1 GCA_005888525.1 Alphaproteobacteria bacterium | reverse complement strand
ACCTTGCCTTCGTCGGTCGCCAGCGTGACGCCGGTGCCACCGCCCGGTGCCGTAAAGCCATTCACCATGACGTCGCTGTAGACCGCGGCCAGGAAGGACACGCTCCAAAGGTGGCGGTCGGGACCAACCCAGTCGGCACCGATCCGTGCGCCACCCTGCAGCCTCAACGCTTCTCCGTCACTGAGCCCCAGCGTAGCCGCCCCGCTGCCGAATTGCGAGGCCACGTAGCGGATGCCTATCACCGGCTCGAGCCATAGCTGATGACCCATAAAGGTGTGCCCGAGGTCATGCCGGTAGTACATGTTCGAGGCGATCAGGTAGTTGGTGAGATCCGTGGACCCCGTGAGGGGGCTGGTGCCACAGTTGCCCAGGCCTGTCTGATGCAGATCGAAGAGATCCGTTTTTGCCAGCACATCGATTGCGAAACGGCCATGGAAATAGGTTGCATAGAGGCCGAGCATTGCGCCTTCGATCTCCTGCTTCTTGGGCTCCGCGCCGTTACCGTCACTGTTGTCGCCGGCGCTGAAATCGCCGTTGGTATGGTTGTAGCCTGCGAGCGCACCGCGGGGAGTGCGAAAATAGGTGTGATCCACTCCGGACATGAGCCCGTAAGATGAGAACCGCACCGACTGGTCTTGCGGCGCTATGTTGGTGCGACGCTCGTGGTCGCCATAGCCTTCCGCCCAGACGCCGTAGAGAGGCCTGAGCGGCGGAGCGACATCGTCCTTCAGGCCGCCATAGGCGCCGCCCGGGGCGGGCGCTGCTGCAACGCCGGGTGCCTTCTTCGCCTTAGGCTGGCCCGGAGGCTGTGCGTTCGGCGCGGATGCTGAGGTCACGGTGGCGGAGCCCGCAACCGGCATGCACATGCCATTGGCTCCCGGCGCGGTGCCGGCGGGACATGACTGAGCGACCTGCATGCGCCGGTCGCGGACGACCTCCAGAGCCTGGCTTGCAGAGGCATCGCCTGCAGAGCCGAGCGCACCCGACGCCGCACATTGTGCATGCGCGCTCACAATCCCCGACACCGAATAGGCCGCAAACGCCAGACAGCTGACGGCGATGTGCAATGCGCGCATTCCTTGCGGCGAGCGCTGAATTGCATTTAGCATCATGTGTTCCCTCTGTGTGCCGGTCGTTTGCATTGGTTTGAGGCCACGCGGGCCGATGACGGATTGCGACAGCGTGGACCATGCCCGATTCGGACAAGCCTGTTCGTACGTTGGCGGATAGAGGGGTGATTCGTGCAGTTCTACAAGCCGGCCGGCCGCGGTCCGAGACACGCGGCGGCATCAGCTCGGCATATCTGTCACACATCGAGAAATAGGGGTGCTTCTGGGCCGATCTCGGGCGTCCACGTCAATGTAGTTGCAACGCGAGCGATGCCGGCATTTGGGTCCGCGGCGGCTTGAGCCGCGCTTGCAGGCTCACCTGGCCGTCGAGCTCTGAAGCTCCCTGCGCGCCTGGGCGTGATTTGGATCGAGCTCGAGCGTCTTGCGAAAGTCTTCCAGCGCGCGGGCGCGATTGCCTCTCCTTGCGTAGGAAACCCCGCGCGAATAGTAGGCCCCCGCCAGCTTCGGCTCGAGGCGGATGGCCCGGTCGAAGTCCTCAATGGCGCGAGCATGATCTCCCCTGGTGGCGAAGGCGTTGCCGCGATCCCAGTAGGCGCGTGCCAGGTTCGGATCGAGGCGGATCGCATCGTTGTAGTCGTTTATCGCGCGCGCAGGCTCACCCTTGTTCGCGTAGGAAACACCGCGCTGCCAGTAGGCGGCCGCAAATTGCGGATTGAGACGGATGGCCTCGTCGTAGTCGGCGATCGCGCGCGTGTAGTCGCCCCTCATCGCGTACACCGATCCACGTCTCCAATATACGGCTGCCGCCTTGGGATTCAGGCGGATCGCTTCGTCGTAGTCGGTGACCGCACGCGCAAAATCGCCCTTCATCCAGTAGGAAAATCCCCGCGCATAATAGGCGTCCGACAGTTGGGGTTGCAAACGGATAGCTTCGTCGTAGTCAGCGATCGCGCGGTCGTAGTCATCCAGGAACTCATACGCATTTCCACGGTTCAAATAAGCGCGCGCCAGCTTTGGATCGAGACGGATAGCCTCGTCGTAGTCGGCAATCGCCCGGGTTTGATCGCCCTTCTTCGTATAGGCGACCCCGCGCTGCCAATAGGCGCCCGCCAGCTTGGGATTGAGGCGGATGGCTTCGTCGAAGTCGGCGATCGCGCGATCGTAGTCGCCCTTCATTGCATTGGAGAAGCCGCGTCCGTAGTAGGCGTCCGTCGACTGCGGATCGAGGACGAGCGCCTGCTCGTAGTCGGCGATGGCACGGGTGTGGTCGCCCTTATTGGCGTAGGCGATGCCGCGCTGCCAATAGGCCGCCACCAACTTCGGGTCGAGGCGGATGGCCTCGTCCAACTCGGCGATGGCGCGGGTATGGTCGCCGCTGGACGCGTACGATCGGCCCTGCTCCAGGTGTCCCTGTGCGGTTTTAGACCTGGCCGCAGCGTCATCGTCGGCCTTCTTCCTGGCAAGGTCGGCTTTGCGCCGGTTTTCGGCATCGACCGAAGCCTGGCGCTTGGCCGCCTCGTCCGCGTCCTTGCGCCGCTTCTCCGCATCTTGCTTGGCCGTCTCTTCCTCCTTGCGGCGCCTTTCGGCGTTGGTCGCGGCCTTGCGACTGGCCGCCGCCTCGGCGTCTTTGCGCTTCCTCTCCGTTTCCTGCTCGGCCTGGCGCCTGGCGAGCTCCTGTGTCTCCTTGGCCCGCCTTTCGGCGTCGCCGGCGCTGGGCTCGGTGGGCTGCATGCGCGTGTAATAGTAGCCGCCGTAGAGGCCTCCCAGGATGGCGAGCAAGCCGCCGAGGATGGTGGGCCAGTGTCGCGCCAGGCCTGCAGCGGCGCGCGAGGCGGTATGTGCCACCGTCGGCGGCGGACGCAGTTGCGATATTTTCGGCGCCTTGAGGGCGTCGACAATCCGACTGAGGCTGGGGACTTTCTGTTCCTCTCCTTCCAACAGCATCGGCCGCAGCTGCGCCACGGACCTGGGACGCTGTGAGTGCCGGACCCTGAGGCACATGTCGATTGCCGCAAGGAAGCCCGGCCGGTAATGGCCTCTGCCGACCTCGACTGCCGGCGGCATGCGGTCTTCATCGAACCGCATCGTGGCTTCTTCCGGCGGGTGACCAGAGACGGCCCGATAGAGCGTACCGCCGAGCGCGTAGAGGTCGGACCACGGTCCCTGCAGGCGCCCGTCCGAAGAATACTGCTCGTGCGGGGAATAGCCCGCCTTGACGATGCCGGTGAACACCTGGCTCATCTCGGCGACGGCACGTCGGGCCGCTCCGAAATCGAGCAGCACAGGGGTCCCGTCGGCACGCACGATGATGTTGTCGGGGGCAATGTCGCGATGCAGGAAATCGGCCGCGTGCAGGGTCTGCAGGGCCTCGAGCAGCGGCGCAACGATCCGGTCCAGCTCTTCCTGCGTGGGTAGGCGTCCCAGCTCCCTCAACCAGGCCTCGAAGCTTCTTCCCCGCTCGAAGCGCATCACCATGTAGGCCGTGGAGTTGGCCTCGAACACGCGCGAGACGTTGACGATGCTGGGGTGGTCGAAGCGGGCCAGCGTGCGGGCCTCGCGAATGAAGCTCGAACGCCCCCAGTCGAATGTGCGCACGTGGCGATCCGACTTGGGTCGGACGCTCATCGTTCCGGCGCGCTCGCCGAAATCCAGAGGGTAGTACTCCTTGACCGCCACCACAGTGCCGAGGTTGATTTCGTCCGCCTCGTAGGTGATGCCGAACCCGCCCGAGCCGACGACGCCCTTAATGCGATAGCTGCCATCGAGAACCGTTCCGGGCGGCAGAATTTCGCGATTGTCCAATGCACTAGCTCCGGGCATACAGGCGGCCAATCGAGGCTACCAAGGACCGCCATCTGGGGGAACACAGGCACCCCGTCGGTCGAGGACCTAGGGACCAGTCAGTTAAGCCGTTGGTGGGCGTTGTCAAACCTGCTTAGCTCAGGGACATCATCCCATCGGCATTCCTCGGGCGCGTCTGCATGCTCACCCAGGTCTACATCCATCTCGGCGTGGCGCTGGCAGGCCTCGTGAGCTTTCTGTCGCCGTGCGTGCTGCCGCTGGTGCCGCCGTACCTGGGCTACATCAGCGGCACCACCATCGAGCAGATGACCGACAAGGCCGGGGTCGGCGACCATCTGTGGCGGCGCGTCGTGCTGGCCTCGCTCTGCTTCGTGCTGGGCTTCACCACCGTGTTCGTCGCCCTGGGAGCCGGCGCGTCCGTGCTCGGCCAGTGGGTGCAGGTGCACAAAGGGGAGTTGTCGATCGTCGCCGGGGTCATCATCATCGCCTTCGGGCTGCATTTCCTCGGGCTGCTGCGCGTGCCGCTGCTCTACCGCCAGGCACGCTTTCAGGCCCGCGTCGAGGGCGCGAGCCTGGCGGGCGCCTTCGTCATGGGGCTCGCCTTCGCCTTCGGCTGGACGCCCTGCATCGGCCCCGTGTTGGCTACCGTGCTCACGCTCGCGGCCAACGAAGGCAGCCTGGGCGCCGGCGTCCGCTTGCTGTTCGTCTACTCTCTGGGGCTGGGTGTGCCGTTCATTCTGGCTGCGGCCGCGATCGGTCCGTTCATCGCCTTCCTGCAGCGCTTCCGTCAGCATCTGCGCCACGTCGAGATGGTGATGGGCGTGCTGCTGGTGCTGACGGGCCTGCTCATGCTGACGGGGTCGCTGAACTGGTTCGGCCAGTGGCTGATCGAGAACGTGCCCGTGCTCGCGCGTATCGAGGAGGCGTTCACGCCCAAGCAGCTGCAGACGGAAATTCTGAAGGAGGGTGCGAAATGACGGGCACCCCGATCGCGCTCACCATCGCCGGCTCCGACAGCTCCGGCGGGGCCGGCATCCAGGCGGACCTCAAGACGTTCTCGGCTTTCGGCGTCTACGGCGCCTCGGTCATCACGGCGCTCACGGCGCAGAACACGCTAGGAGTCACGGCGATCGAGCCGGTGGCCGCCGCCTTCGTGGCGGCGCAGATGGAAGCCGTGCTGTCCGACCTCGCAGTCGGCGCCATCAAGACCGGCATGCTGGCCAACGCCGGCATCATAGAGGCCGTGGCCGGCCGCCTGCGTGACGGTCCGCGCCGGCCGCTCGTCGTCGATCCGGTGATGGTGGCGACCAGCGGCGATGTCCTGCTGGAGGTGGACGCCGTCGACGCGCTGAAGCGGGAGCTGTTCCCACAGGCCCTCCTGATCACGCCCAACCTGCCGGAAGCCGCCCGCCTGCTCGATGCCGGGGAGGCCACGAGCGAGGCCGAGGTGATCACGCAGGCCCAGGCGCTCCTCGCGCTGCGGTGCCATGCGGTCCTTCTCAAGGGCGGGCACGGCAGCGGCGAGGAGGCGGTCGACATCCTGTGCGACGCTACCGGCATCGAGCGCTTCGTGCGCCCGCGGGTCGATACGCGCAACACGCACGGCACGGGCTGCACGCTTTCGGCCGCCATCACGGCCCTGCTCGCTCAGGGCGTGGGGCTGCGGGAGGCCGTCGGCCGCGCGAAAGCCTTCGTTTGGCAGGCCTTGCAGGAGGGGCGCTCTCTGGGCATCGGGCAGGGCAACGGGCCGGTCGACCACCTGTTCGCCATCCGCCACTCTCCGCCGCCGACTTGATACCATCGAGCCAAAGTATTGACCCTGAGTTGCTGACGGAGCGGTCTTTGCCCGCCAAGCCCCCAACCCCGTGCTGAGCTTGTCGAAGCACGCTTGGAGCCCGCCGCCCGCCCTTCGACGAGCTCAGGGCGAGGTCGTGATTGCGTTGACCCTCAAGCGTCATTGCGAGTCAGCGTGCAAGCGGAGAGTGGCATGGGTGCCCGTCGAACGGGCATGACGTTGGCGGAAGGGTTACACGGCTGGTCGCCAACGCCGCAGGAAGCGCGAATTGCTTTTGTCGAACCACGACAATCTTGCAAGATGGCATTTCACCGAGGGTGCGGGGAACGATCGCATGAGCAGGCAAGCAACAGCGTCGGCCAGCCTAGCATTGGTGTTCGTCATGGCCACAGCGGCCGGCAACGGCGCCGCGGCGGGTCCGATCGAGGATCTGTCGGGATATTGGACGGGTGCCGGAACGGTCCTGCTCACGAACGGCAGCACCGAGCGGGTCAAGTGCGCCGTCATCTACAAGGTCGGCGGGAGCGGCACGCAGATCAAACAAACCATGCGCTGCGCCAGCGCCGACTACAACATCAACGCCGCCGCCGAGCTGCGCGTGAACGGGGCGCAGGCTTCCGGCAACTGGGAGGAGAAAACCTACTCGGCAACGGGCGACGTGACCGGCCGATACACCGGCAGCAGCTTCGTGCTGTCGATCAAGGGCCAGAACTTCACAGCGGGGATGAATGTCGGGCTCTCGAGCTGCAAGCAGTCGATCAACATCACCCCGCAAGGCGTGCGTGCCCGAGGCCCGCTCGACAGCTGTGGCGTTCCAGCCACGCCGCTGACCTGATCAACCCACGACCGTCGCGAGCCCATTGATCGCTCGGGGGGAATTTGGGACGATCCTTCCGGTGAGGGGGACGAGCCGTCGACCCTCATGCGATGCCCGGACGCTGTGGCACCAGCGCGGCTTTGCATGACGCACGGCTCTGACGGGGGAGAGCTAAGTCCGCGCGATCCAGGGACGCTGGGCTTAGCTCCAAGTGAAGACCGGTCCGGCCTAGCCGGACCGGTTTTTTCCTGTCTCCTGCGCCGCCCAATAGTCCTGCGAGGTGAGGACGGGCACGATCTCGAAATCGGCGAGGTCGGCCCAGCGGCTGGCCCATTGCTCGAGCGGCTCGACGCTGTCGGCTTCCATGATCTGGAAACAGCGCGCTGCCGCCGGGTCGATCCAGCTCGCGTGATAGACGACGCCCTCCGGCATCATGCGGCCCTGGCGCTTGAAGCGCTCGCCGATGGGTTTGGGGTCTTTGTTCCTAAATCGCTCGATGATCATGAACAGCATTGGCGCGACCAGCCTTGGACGTTGTCGGTGACTCAAGTCGACGGAGCGTTCGGCTCTATCAGCTCGATCCGGTTGCCGAAGGGGTCATCCACGAAAACGCGCGTGTAGCCCTCGAGCGGCTCGTCTCTCCGCAGCGCATAGCCCGCCTTGTCAAGCGCCGCCGAAAGCGAGGCGAGGTCCTCGACGATCAATGCGGGATGCGCCTTGCGCGCCGGGCGGAAGTCCGCCTCGACGCCCAGGTGGATCTTGAGGGCGCCCTGTTCGAACCAGCAGCCGCCGCGCTTGGTGAGGACCGCGGGCTTCTTCACTTCCGGGATGCCCAGCATTCCCTGGTAGAAGGCACGCGCCTCGGCCTCGCGACCGGCCGGCATCGCCAGCAGCACGTGATCGATCGATTTCACCGGCACGGCCGATCTCCGATAGGCGAGGTCGCAGGACAACACACGGACAATACACTACTCGAGATACCCCGCGCTTGACACCCGCGCCCTGGTGGCGCTTGTGAATTGAAGGGCGTTTCTCCGGAGGTCTCCCCATGGCTGCGCGGCTTCCCACCTTCGCCGATCTCTTGGCGGCGCGGCGGCGGCTCGGGACTCTGGCGTGCCGCACTCCGCTGATCGAGCATCCCGCGCTCAACGCGCGGGTGGGCGGGCGCGTGCTGCTGAAGGCGGAGAACCTGCAGCGGGTCGGCGCTTTCAAATTCCGCGGCGCCTACAACAAGGTGGCGCAGGTGGACAGGAAGGCCTTTCCCGGCGGCGTGGTGGCCTGCTCGTCCGGCAATCACGCACAGGGGGTGGCCGCGGCTGCGACGCTGCTGGGGTTCAGGTCGGCGATCGTGATGCCGGCCGATGCGCCGCGCTTGAAGATCGAGCGCACGCGCGCCTTCGGTGCCGAGGTAGTCGCCTACGACCGCGTCAAGGAGGATCGCGACGCCATTGCGCGCGAGCTGTGCGCAAGCCGGCGCGCCGCTCTCGTGCATCCCTTCGACGATATCGACGTCATCGCCGGCCAGGGCACCGCCGGGCTCGAGATGATGGAGCAGGCCGAGGCTATCGGCGCCTCCCCCGACATCCTGCTGGTGGGCGCGTCGGGGGGCGGGCTCATCAGCGGCGTCTCCATTGCGGTGAAGGAGAAGAGCCCGTCGACGGTGATCTACTCGGTGGAGCCGGCCGGGTTCGATGATCTTGCGCGCTCGCTCGAAAGCGGCGCACACGAGAGGAACGCGGCCCTGTCGGGCTCCATCTGCGACGCGCTGCTGGCGGTGACGCCGGGCGAGCTCACCTTCGAGGTGGCCAAGCGCAATCTGGCCGGTGGTCTGTCTGTGACGGACGAGGAGGCCAAGGCCGCGGTGCGCTACGCCTTCGAGGAATTGAAGCTGGTGGTGGAGCCGGGCGGCGCCGTCTCTCTGGCTGCCATCCTCGCGGGCAAGCTGCCGCTGCAGGGCAAGACCGTCGCCGCGGTGCTGTCAGGCGGCAACATCGACCCGTCGTTGTTCGCCGAGATCATCCAGGATCAGCGCCGGGCCGCATGAGCGAGACGGACGCCGCGCGTGAGCGGCGCTTCTTTGCCGCCCGGGTGTCGCTGCTGTTCGCGGCCATCTTCGTGGTTGCCGGCACCAACCTTCCGTTTCTGCCGGTCTGGCTCGATTGGGCCGGCCTCGGCCCCCGCGAGATCGCCATCGTCACGGCGATGCCGCTGTTCGTGCGCGTGGCCGTTACGCCAGCCATTGCGTTTGCCGCCGACCGGGCCGGCGACCACCGCCGCTTCCTGATCGGCCTGTCATGGGCCGGGCTAGCCGCTCTCGTCGTGCTCGCGCAATCGCGCGAGTTCTGGGCGATCCTCGCCTGCACGGTGGCATTCGCGGCGGCGTGGACCACCGTCATGCCCCTGACCGAGACGGTGGCCATGAGGGGCGTCAAGGCCGCCGGCCTCGACTATGGCCGCATGCGTTTGTGGGGGTCGCTGAGCTTCATCGCCGCCAGCCTCGTCGGCGGCTGGGTGGTGCAGAGGCTGGGCGCGGGCTCCGCCATCTGGCTGGTGGTAGCAGGGGCGGCGCTCACCACCGCCGCGGCGCATGCCCTGGCGCGGCCGATAGGGCTCGGGCGGCTGAAGGCTGCGACCAGCCCGCCCCGGCTCTCGCTCGCCGAAGCCGTCGGCCTGCTGGGCTCGCGCACCTTCCTGATCTTCCTGGTGGCCGCCGGCCTGGTGCAGGCCGCGCATGCCGTGTTCTATACCTTCGGCACGCTGCACTGGCGCGATCTCGGCCTCTCGATGGGCTGGTCCGGCGCGCTGTGGGGGATCTCGATCGTCGCCGAGGTCGCGCTGTTTGCCTACTCCGCCGCGGTGGTGCGGCGCATCGGTCCGGTGGAGCTGATCGCGCTCGGCGCCGGTGCCGCGGTGGTTCGCTGGCTCGCCATGGGCTTCGATCCGCCGCTGGCGCTGCTGGTGCCGCTGCAGCTCCTGCACGCGCTGACCTTCGGCGCAACCCACTTGGGGGCTATGCACTTCATCGGCCGGGCCGTGCCTCAAGTGCAGGCTGGGACGGCGCAGGCGCTCTACGCCTCCGTCACCGGCGGCATCGCCATGGGCGGCGCGATGCTGTTCGCCGGCCCGCTCTATGCGGCGTACGCTGGCCGGGCTTACTGGGCGATGGCGGTTCTCGCGGCAGTCGGGCTGTTGGCCAGCCTCATGCTGCTGAGGATCATGCTTCAGCCCCAGAGCTGAGGTTCGGGCGGATGCACGAGGGCGCCTTCGTAGCGCAGGCACGGCTTGCGGTCGTGTGCCAGCAGGAGCGGCCCGTCGAGGTCGACCCAATCGGCACCCTGCGCGATGAGCATGGCTGGCGCCATGGCGAGCGAGGTCGACACCATGCAGCCCACCATGATCTTGAAGCCGCGACCGCGCGCTTCAGCCGCTAGCGCCAGCGCCTCGGTGAGGCCGCCGGCCTTGTCGAGCTTGATGTTGACCGCATCGTAGCGCCCGACGAGGGCATCGAGGCCGGCTCGGTCGTGCAGCGATTCATCGGCGCACACCGGCACCGGGCGCGGGCCGGCGAGCGCCGCATCGGCGTTCGGCGCCCGCGGGCAGCGGCTGCTCGATCAGCTCGACGCCGGTCTCGGCGGCGATGGCCATGAGCGAGGGCAGCAGCTCCGGCGTCCATGCCTCGTTGGCGTCGGCGATGAGGCGCGCCTGGGGACACGCGGCGCGGACCTGCCGCAGGCGCGCCACGTCGCCCGCGCCGCCGAGCTTCAGTTTCAGAAGGGGCATGGTGTGCGAGGCGGCTGCCGCGCTTGTGGCCATGGCTTCGGCCCTGTCGAGGCTGATGGTGTAGGCCGTGGTGAAGGAGTGCAGCTGGGTGAGGCCGGCGAGCTGCGCCGCCGACGTGCCGGAGCGCTTGGCCTCGTAGTCCCACAACGCGCAGTCGAGGGCGTTGCGGGCGGCGCCCGCCGGCATCTGCCGCGCCAGGCTAGCGCGATCGCGAAGCGTGCCGCGCAGCCCGAGTATGGCATCGCGCACGCCGGCAACCGTGTCGCCGTAGCGTGCGTACGGGACGCACTCGCCGCGCCCGGTGATCGTGCCGTCGCTCACCTGCGCGACCACGACGGTAGCCTCGCGCTTGGCCCCGCGCGCGATGACGAACGCCCCGGCGATCGGCCAGGTTTCGACAACGGCGTCGATCGTCAGGGAACGCATGGTGCCAATCTGGCTCCGGGAGTGATGGGGTCAGACCCTACAACTCCGTCGTAAGCCGAGGATGCTAGCGCGCATAGGGTCTGACCCCATGGCTCAGACCCCATGGCTTACCGCGCCCCGCGCAGGCGCTCGACCAGGTCCTGGGTGGGATAGGAATCGGCCGGCAGCCCGAGCTTGATCTGCGCGGCCTTGACGCCCGCGCGCGTCGCCGCCCCGAGCTTGCCGTCGATCTCCCTAACCGTGAAGCCGCGCCGTGCCAGCAGCTGCTGCAGCTCCTTCATCTGCTGGAACGACCATTCGGGCACCTGGGCATTGCCGCGGCTGAACGGTGGGGCGCCGTTGAGGCGCGCCGCCAGATGCGCGGCCGTGATGCAGTAGTTCAGCGACTGGTTCCACTTGAGGTAGATCTGGAAGTTCTCGTAAGCGAGGAACGCCGGCCCGAACCGGCCCATCGGCAGCACCAGCGAGGCCGGCAGCGCATCGGCCGGCAGCGGCTTGCCGTCCGCCGACGTCACGCCCCAGCCTGCCCACTTGGAGCGTGGATGCTGGATGGCGAGATCGGCCTGGTCCCAGGCGAGGTTGGCGGGAACGCGCACCTCCTGCAGCCAGGGCTGCCCGCGCTGCCAGCCTAGGAAGACGATGAAATTGGCGGTCGAGGCGATGACGTCGGGCACGCTGCGCATCAAGTTGCGCCGGCCGTCGCCGTCGTAGTCCACCGCGTGCTTGAAGTAGTGCGAGGGGAGGAATTGCGTCTGGCCGAGCTCGCCGGCCCACGAGCCGATCATCTCGCCGGGCGTCAGGTCGCCGCGGTCGATGATGCGCAGCGCGTCCATCAGCTCGTCGCGGAACATCTCCGAGCGGCGGCAATCGTAGGCCAGCGTCGCCAGCGAGCGCAGCACGGAAAGATTGCCCATGCCGGCGCCGAAGTCGCTCTCCAGCGCCCAGAAGGCGACGATCACCGGCCCTTGCACGCCGTACTGCTGCTCGACCTTGGCGAACAGCTCGCGATGCTGCTTGAGCTTCGCCGCGCCGGCTTGGATTCGGTTCTGCGAAATCAGCTTGCCTGCAAACGCCGTGAAGCTCTGGGCGAAGAAGCTCTGCTTGCGGTCACGCGAGATGATCCCGGGGTCCATGGTCATGCCGTCGAGAGCGGCAGAGAGGGTTGCGCGCGAGATGCCGTTCGCAGCCGCCTCCTTGCGGAAGTCCGCCAGCCACCGCTCGAAGCTGCCCGTGTTCTGGCAGTTGGCGTTGGCGGCGGCACCCTTGGCCGGTTCGGCCGCTGCAGGAGCGCCACCTGCACAGGCCAGCAAGATCGCTATCGCTGCCAACGTCGCTGTCGTCTTGCGCATGAGTGTAGCCTGCCGATGCAGAGTGAGAGCCATGGAGGTGGGGCAAATGAGGGCTCGAGGGCGCCTTCGTCAAGCGCATCCCCATTTAGCTCTGCAGGCGCAATTGCGGCACCAGAATGGCCCGGGCAGCTCACGCCGGCTCACGATGGCCCTGGGCAAAGCTCGAAAGCGCGCAGGAACGCGGGCTCGGGCGAGGGGAAGCGGGCGATCGTCCGGCCGTTGGGCGCGTGCGTCTTGATGAAGGCGTCGGCCTGCGGCTGCTCTAGCGCTTCCTCGACCTGCAGCACTGTGTAGTTGACCGAGGCACCCGACACCGAGCGGATGAGAAGCGCGACCTGGCCGCCGTAGCTGGCGGTGTAGACGTCGCAGGACGGCGACCGCGGCGGCGGCATCGGTGCGATCCGTGGCGCTTGGGGCGAAGGACCGGCAAGGGCTGCCACGCGGGGCTGCCGGGAGCGCCGCTCCTCGATATCTTCGTCGGACGGGTGCAACGGCTCGCCGGTTGCCGTGCAGTTGGCCTGGCGGTAGCGATCGGCAACCCACTCGATCGACGTGGCGTAGTTGCGGTCGGCGGCCCAGCGATTGGTGAGGTCATCGAACCGCACCGGTCGTCGCAGCGCCCGGGACAGCTCGATGATGTCGTCCTGTTTCTCGCGGGTGCGCGGCGCCAGCGGTTTCGCCACCCGCTCGCCGGAGTAGGCGATCAGGTGCTGCATCTGCGCCAGCACGCCGCTCGACACGTCGGGGAAGCTGTCGCCAGGGACGCCCCCGCCGGTCGTGCCGATGCCGGCGAAGTTGTTCTGCTTGGGGTCCACGTCGCCCCAGCGGCCGCTGCCGGTCTTGTAGGACAGATAGTTGGTCTCGAGCAGCATCTGGTAG
>VBAB01000364.1 GCA_005888525.1 Alphaproteobacteria bacterium | reverse complement strand
GAAGCCTGCTTTCGACTTTATCGACGGTGTGGGGGCCCGATTGCTGGGACTTCGCAACCGGTTGCAATCAGTCTTGGAGGGCATCGAGACCAGCGCGCTTGTCATCCAGACAGCGGCAACCCGCTCGAATACAGCCCAACTGCGGCGCCTCGCCTGGGGCTTCAGAGTGCAGAATATTCTGCTGGCAGCCGTCACTCTGATAGTGACGTACAGCTCCGACAGTGAACTGCTGAAGAGAATTCTGGCTGAGGTGCAGGTCTATGTAATCTGGTTGTGGGAAATCGCCGTTACATCCATGTCCAAGGGCACGTGAACCCAAAAAAACCGCCCGGTCCAAGGAGAGAAGGCTCGGGGGATCAGGGGCTAGGATCCGAGACTTTGGTTGGACCGGGCGCGAGTACCGAACGCGGCCGAGTATAGGGGCCAATGCGGCACCGCGGCGGTCGCTCCATGGCGAACTGGTGGAATCTGCTGGCTATTCCGCAACTTGCCTGCACCCGAGCGAGCGCCGACGCCGGCCGGGTGCCCGCCTTCCGCCGTCCGCGCTTGAAATTGTGCGATGAAGCGAAGATCATGTGAGCGGATCCAGCCAGGGAGGCGCCTTTGAGCGAAGCCGAGCCTATACAGTTCAGCCCGCGCCGGAGCAGCGCGGGCGTCAATGGCGGCACCACTTTCACGCATTCGGCAATTTCCTCGACAGTATTCTTCACGCGCGCGGAGTTCCGCGAGATCCTCAATCTCTATGGGCGCAAGGTGGCGGCCGGCGAGTGGCGCGACTACGCCATCGACTTCGGGCGCGAGAAGGCGGTGTTCTCGGTCTTCCGCCACGCCAGCGACGTTCCCCTTTACCGCATCGAGAAGAACCCGCGCCTGGCGCGGCGACAGGGCGCCTACAGCGTGATCGCGGCCACCGGCCTCATCCTCAAGCGCGGCCACGAGCTTGTCCGCGTGCTGGCGGTTCTGGAGAAGAACCTCCGCCTCGCCGCCGTGTGATACCGCCGAGCCGAAGCATAGAGCCTGAACTGCTGACAGAGCTGTCTTTGCGGCCCAGCCCTCCAACCCCGTGCTGAGCTTGTCGAAGCACGCTTGGAGCCCGCGGCCCGCCCTTCGACAAGCTCAGGGCGAGGTCGTGATTGTATATGCTCTCAAGCATACTCGCGAGTCGAAGGTTTCGCTCGCTGGTATCAGTGCATCAGCCCCGCAACCATATTCACCACCACCGCGCTGTCGGCGGGCTTGCTCACCACTGGCGCGGCGGGCCACGTCCGCGACGCCTCGGTGGCGTCGTAGCGCGTGTGGAACATGAAGGGGATGCCGAGGTGCGAGAGCCGCCGGCACACACGGGTGGTGTTGTCGGCACCCATGCGCAGGTTGACCACCGCCGCCGACAACGCAGGGTGCTCTGCCAAATAGAGTGCATCCCGCAGCTTGCCTGCAGCAAAGACCGTGGCTCCGGCCCGGCGAAAATGGTCTATCAGCTGGCGTGAAACGTGAGGCTCCTCCTCGACGACGAGGATCGAGCGCCCTCTGAGCGCGTGACTGTCCATCGATCTACCCCGGTGCTGAGGCGAGCCGCATACTCGCCCACTCCAAGGCACATTGGCTCAGCGCACGGTAAGTTGGTCAACCCCGTTACAGTGCGCTGCAGCGCACTGCGCCACCTCGACCCGCAGATTTACGCGCGATTCACCGTGACGCGTGTGCGAGCACATCCGCGTCGGCCTGTGGATTGTCGCCCATGAGGCGCTGCGAAGTCCGCCTGCGCGCCGATCGACCGCTTCGTGCTATATGCGGCTCTCCGATCGATGCGCGCACCAGGAGCACGCGGATGAGCACGTCCACTCCAAAACCGTTCACACTGCGCGTGCCCGACGCCGACATCGCCGAGTTGCGCCAGCGCCTCGCGCGCACGCGCTGGCCGGATGAGCCGCCCGGCGAGCCGTGGTCCACGGGCACCAGCCTGTCGTACATGAAGGGCCTCGCCGATTATTGGCAGACGGGCTTCGACTGGCGCGCATGGGAAGGCAAGCTCAACGGCTTCCGCCAGTTCACGGCCACGGTCGGCGGCATTGATCTGCATTTCATCCACGAGCCGGGCCGCGGGCCCAATCCGATGCCGCTGCTGATCTCGCACGGCTGGCCGGGCTCGGTGTTCGAGTTCCACAAGCTCATTCCGCTGCTCACCGAGCACTTCACCGTGGTGGCGCCGTCGCTCCCCGGCTACGCACTTTCCTTCAAGCCGGGGCAGAAACGCTTCGGCGTCAGCGACATCGCCGACCTCTACGCGGAACTCATGACGGACGTGCTGGGCTACGGCCGCTTCGGCGTCCAGGGCGGCGACTGGGGCGGGTTCATCGCCTCGGTGATGGGCCTGCGGCACCCTGAGCGCGTGGCCGGCATCCACCTCAATCTCCTCGCTGTCCGGCGCGATCCCAAGATGATCGAGAGCCCCACACCCGAGGAGAAAGTCTTCCTGGAGCAGCTGGCTCTCTTCCTCAAGGAGGAGACGGGCTACCAGTGGATCCAGGGCACCCGGCCGCAGACGCTGGCCTTCGGCCTGTCCGATTCTCCCGCCGGCCTCGCCGCCTGGATCGTCGAGAAGTTCCGCGCCTGGACCGACTGCGGCGGCAACCCGGAGAACGCGGTCAGCCGCGACGAGATGCTGGCCAACATCTCGCTCTACTGGTTCACCGGCTGCATCGGCGCATCGTTCTGGCCCTACTACGCGCGCATGCACGGCCCCTGGCCGATCCCCGAGGGTGCCACCGTCGACGTGCCGACGGGCTACGCCGAGTTCCCCAGGGAGATCCTGCGCCCACCACGCTCGCTCGCACAGAAGACCTACACCGACATCCGCCGCTGGAGCGTGATGGCCAAGGGCGGCCACTTCGCCGCCCTCGAGCAGCCCGACGCGCTCGCGCACGAAGTGGTGGGGTTCTTCCGCCCGCTACGCTGAGGCAAGTTCAAGTGGCCGCCTCCAGCACCATGCGGGCCGCCTTCTCGCCGATCATGATCGAGGGCGCATTCGTGTTGCCCGAGGTCAGCGTGGGCATGATCGAAGCGTCGGCGACGCGCAAGCCGGCAATCCCGCGCACGCGTAAGCGGTCGTCGACGACGGCGGCCGCGTCGCTGCCCATCTTGCAGGTCCCGACCGGGTGATAGGTTGTCTCGGCCGTGCGGGTCACGAAGTCGAGCAGCTCGTCGTCCGACTTTACTTCCGGACCGGGCTGAAACTCGGCGGCGCCGAGCCAGGCCAGCGGCGGCGCCCCCACCAGGCGCCGCACGGTGCGCATGCAGGCGAGCACGCAGTCGCGGTCGCTGCGCTCGGCCAGAAAGTTGAACCGGATTGCGGGCGGCTTGCCGGGGTCTGCCGCAGTCACATGGATGCTGCCCTTGCTCTCGGGGCGCAGCTGGTGGGTGATGATGGTCATCCCAGTCTCCTTTGCCAGCTTGAGGTCGGGCGTCACCAGGAACGGCTGCACGGTGAACATGGCGTCCGGGCTGTCGAGGCCCTCACGCGTCTTGAAGAAGCCGCGCAATGGCGATGCCGGCAGGCTCAGGAACCCCTTCCGGGCGCCGATATAGAGCAGGCCTTGCCACAGAGCGCCGATGCCACGCGCCCGCTCGTTGAAGGTCACGCCGTGACGGCCGACGCGCCACTTCATGCGCGGCGCATAATGGTCGCGCAGGTTCTCGCCGACACCGGCCAAGTCGTGGCGGACCTCGATGCCGAGGCCCTTGAGGCGCTCGCCCTGGCCGATGCCGGACAGCTCCAGCAGCTGCGGCGAGGCGATGGAGCCGGCCGAGACGATCACCTCGCGGGCGGCCCGCGCCTCGCGCTTCAGGCCGCGGACGCAATAGCGCACACCCACGCAGCGCGTACCCTCGAGAATGAGGCTCTCGGCCAGCGCGTCCGTCTCGATGGTGAGGTTCGAGCGCAAGCGCGCCGGATCGAGGTAGCACCGCGCTGTGCTCATGCGCCGGCCTTTGCTGATCGAGGCCTGCGTCATGGCGATGCCTTCCTGATCGGCGCCGTTGTAGTCGCGATTGGGCTTCAGCCCCAAGGTGCCGGCGGCCTTGAAGAAGCTGTCGTAGAGCCGGCCGCTCTCGTCGATGTCGGAGACCTTGAGCGGCCCTTCGCGACCGCGAATTTCGCCGTCGCCGCCGGCGTAGCTCTCCATGCTCCTGAAGATCGGCAGTACGTCCTGGTAGCTCCAGCCGCGATTTCCCAGCTGCGCCCAATGGTCGTAGTCCTGGCGCTGGCCGCGCACCCACACCATGCCGTTGATGGCGCTCG
The DNA here is from genome assembly GCA_005888525.1 of Alphaproteobacteria bacterium. Classification (GTDB taxonomy): domain Bacteria; phylum Pseudomonadota; class Alphaproteobacteria; order Rhizobiales; family Hyphomicrobiaceae; genus AWTP1-13. The sequence goes on along the minus strand of VBAB01000364.1, from coordinate 983 downwards.
AGCCGCCGAGCATGCGCCCGCGTGGCACCGGAATCGCGCGCCCGCCGGTGACTGCCTCGGGCTCGGAGGCATAGAGCCAGTTGACGCCCGGCCGGGTGATGAACTTGGCAAAGCTGACGGGCACGCGCGACAGCGGATGCGTCTCGCCGCCGGCCTCGAGCAGCAGGACTTGATAGCGCCCGTTCTCCGTTAGCCGGTTGGCCAGTGCCGCTCCCGCCGATCCCGCGCCCACCACGATGAAATCGACCGTATGCTGGTACATGCGTTTCCCCATTTCCACTTCTTGTTCTGTTTGTCGCCAACCAAGACAGCACTCTTCGCGGCGAAAATCTGCCAAAGCGGACGATGAAATTCAAACATTCGAGGCAGTTGTCATCCCGGTGCTTGTCACCGGGATCCATGGTGCCGCGAGCTCCGACGATTGTGGTTGGCTGGATCCCGGGCACAAGGCCCGGGATGACCGCAGCCTATCCCTTCAGCGGCCGCGCGATCTCCGGCGGCACCTCGCGCTGGTAGGCTTGGCCGACGGCGAACAGTTGTGCCTCGGAGAACGGCCGGCCGATGAGCTGGACGCCGTTCGGCAGCCCGCCACCGCGCGGGATCGGCAAGGTGAGCGTCGGCAGGCCCAGGTAGTTGATGGGCCTGGTGAACTTGACGACGCGACCCATCGCCGCCTGGATCTGCGGCCCACCGCTGACGTCGAGTTCGGCGATGGTGGGCAGCGGGTCGGCCAGGTTCGGCAGGATGGCGATGTCGATGTCCTTGAACGTCTCATTCAGCGTGCGCTCGACGAACATGCCCCGCGCGCGCAACGCGGTCATGTGATCGACCGCTGATATGAAATGCCCGACCTCGGCGCGGGCGCGTACCTGGGGTCCGTAGTCGCCCGGACGCGTGCGCAGATAGACGGAGTGCGCGGCCGACGCATCCGGCAACTGCACGAGCTGGACCAGGTGGTCGAGCGTCTGCCAGTCGGGGAAGCG
>VBAB01000363.1 GCA_005888525.1 Alphaproteobacteria bacterium | reverse complement strand
CAGCGCCGCGATGTCCGCTGCGATGTCCTCGGAGCCGCCCGTAAGCAGCCGCCGTCCACCGTCGATGGACTTCTGGGCGGTCCAGTCCACGGGCCAGAGCACCAGATAACCCACATCGATGGTCCCAGGATCGCGGCCCCCGGCCTCGGCGATACGCCTGAGCTCGCTCACCCCTTTGCCCAGCCGCTCGGGCGTATCGAGACGATGCTGGGGGTTGTTGGAGGCGGGATACCAGCCGTTGCCCACGCGCACCGTCCGCTTGAGCGCCTGCGGGCTCTCGCCGCCGATCCAGATGGGCGGATGCGGCTTGGCGACTGGCTTGGGCGCGAAGATGATGTTGTCGAAGCTGACGTGCTTTGCCTGCAGCTTCGGCGCATCTTGGGTCCAGAGCACCTTGAAGGCGTCGAGGAACTCGTCGGTGGCGCGACCGCGCTCGGCGTAGGGTGGGGCGCCGAGGGCCTCGAACTCCTTCTGCAGCCAGCCGACGCCGCAGCCCACGATCAGCCGTCCGCCGCAGAGGATGTCGATGGTTGCAAGCATCTTGGCGGTCAGCACCGGATGGCGCTGCGGCACCACCATGACCGATGTCAGCAACCGCAGCCGTTCGGTGCGGCCGGCGAGAAAGGCCAGCGTGGAAAGCTGGTCGAGGCATTCGCCTGTCGTGCGCCCCGCCCATTCTCCCGATTCGCTATAGGGGTAGGGGGAAGCAATGTCGCGCGGCACGACCACGTGATCGTTGACGCTGATGAAGCCGAAGCCCAGCCGCTCGGCGCGTTCCGCAACGGCGATGTAGCCGTCACGATTGCCGAGCGCGCCGCGCGTCGAGGTCGCTACGCCGAAGTCCATGACCGAGCCTCCCTGTTTCGCCGCGGCCGCGGAGGGCCGTACCTGCCGGCGTCACGCGCGTGCGAATGGATCGAGCGGAGTGAATTTGTAGAGATCGCCGAGGCGCCCGACCGAGCCGATGCCCGGAAACGTGAGCGGCGCTTCCAGCGTCGTCAGAGCTCTCGCCTGCCAGGTGCCGTCGCCTTGCCGGTCGTGCTGGTCGGCGCCTACGCGGTCCTGACGGACGAACAGCACGCATTTGTTGTGCTCATGCTGCTGGTAGTAGGCGAGCTTCGCCTCCAGCACCTCCCTGCGGTCGCTTTCGGAGAGAATTTCGGCCACGAAATAGAAGCGCTCGACATAGATCTGCCCGAGTGCAATGGCAGCGTCGATCGGGATTGTACTTCTCGTCGCCCTTCAGCCAGACACCCACCTCCCGGTCGGCCCGCCAGCCAGGCTTCGCCGCCTCGAGATGTGCATTGAGCATGCGATCGAGATTTGCGGCAACCCGCTGGTGCACCAGCGTGGTTGGCGGCATCATCATGGGCACACCATCGATCAGCTCCCACTTCTCCTCCTTCGGGCGCTCGTCCCGGAAGGCATGGAACTGCTCCATCGTCAGCTGAGGTGCACGCCTGAGAAAATCGCCGGCCATCGCTTCGATCTTTGCCGTTGTCCCCGAGCCTGCCGCCCGCAGCCTACCAGATGTCTGCGCTCGGGCGCAAAAGGCCGATGCGGATGAGACGTGGATGCTTGCTCTGGCGTACTTGGTCGCCCCCGACCCTAATCCTCTCCCAGCACGCTAAGAGCGCGCCTTCGGCAGGACGCCTGAGGAGAATGGGGAGAAGGAAAACGCTACACGTCCAGGTTCGCCACCGCGAGCGCGTTGTCCTGGATGAACAGGCGGCGCGGCTCGACGACGTCGCCCATGAGGCGGGAGAAGATCTCGTCCGCCTCGCCGAGGTCGCCGATCTTCACCTGCAGCAGCGTGCGCGCGTCCCTGTTGAGCGTGGTCTCCCACAATTGCTCGGGGTTCATCTCGCCCAGCCCCTTGTAGCGTTGCATGGAGATACCCTTGCGGCCGGTGTCGTAGATCGCATCGAGCAGCGTGCGCGGGCCGTATACCGGGGTCTCGGCGTCCTTGCGTTTGAGCTTGGCCGGCGTGGCGTAGACCTCCTGCAGATGCGCGTGGCGCTCCCTGAGACGGCGCGCCTCGAGCGAGCCCAGCAGTGCGCGGTCGAGCGTGTGCGCCTCGGCGACGCCGCGCACCTCGCGGCGGAACACGAAGCCCTCGTTGCCGATGCGGCCGCTCCACCCGCGCTCCGTCTCCTCGGCCAGGGAGTCGAGCCGCTTGGCGATCTCGGCCGCAACCGTATTGGCCTGCTCGGCGGGTAACAGCAGCTTCGGGTCGAAGGCGCCGCCGATCGCCGCCTGCTCCACGACGAAGCGGGCGTAGCGGGAGTGCACATCCTCGATGACCTTGGCCACGCCGCGCGCCTGCTCGACAATGTCGCGCAGATCCCTGCCCGCACGCACCTCGCCCGAGCCCAGCTCCAGTGTCGCCTCCTCCAGGCCGGCATTGACCAGATAGTCCTCGAACGCGCGCTGGTCCTTCAGGTAGGCCTCGGACTTGCCCTTCGTGACCTTGTAGAGCGGCGGCTGGGCAATGTAGAGGTGGCCCTTGTCGACCAGCTCCGGCATCTGCCGGTAGAAGAACGTGAGCAGCAGCGTGCGGATGTGGGCGCCGTCGACGTCGGCGTCCGTCATGATGATGATCTTGTGGTAGCGCAGCTTCGATAGGTCGAAATCATCGTGGCCGATGCCGGTGCCGAGCGCCGTGATCAGCGTACCGATCTCCTGGCTCGACAGCATCTTGTCGAAGCGGGCCCGCTCCACGTTCAGGATCTTGCCGCGCAGCGGCAACACCGCCTGGAATTCACGGTTTCTGCCCTGCTTGGCCGAGCCTCCCGCCGAGTCGCCCTCGACGATGAACATCTCGGTGTTGGCCGGGTCGCGGTCCTGGCATTCGGCGAGCTTTCCCGGCAGAGAATTGATGTCGAGCACGCCCTTGCGCCGCGTCAGCTCGCGCGCCTTGCGGGCCGCCTCGCGCGCGGCGGCCGCCTCCACCACCTTGTTGAGGATGATCTTGCCTTCCTTGGGGTGCTCCTCGAACCAGGCGGAGAGCTGATCGCCGACCACGCTCTCGACTACCGGCTTCACCTCAGAAGAGACGAGCTTGTCCTTGGTCTGGCTGGAGAACTTGGGGTCGGCCACCTTCACCGAGAGCACCGCGGTCAACCCCTCGCGGGCATCCTCGCCCGTCAGCGCCACCTTCTCCTTCTTGGCTATTTCCTCCGCGTGCTTGTTGATGACGCGGGTCAGGGCCGCGCGAAAGCCCGCCAAGTGCGTGCCGCCGTCGCGCTGCGGGATGTTGTTGGTGAAGATGAGCATCTGCTCATGATATGTGTCGTTCCACCACAACGCCACCTCGACGCCGATGCCCTCCTTCTCGGCGCGTAGCAGCACCGGAGCGTCGATCAGCGCGATCTTGGAGCGGTCGATGTAGCGCACGAACTCGGCGAGACCGCCCTCGTAGCGCATCTCCTCGCCCTTCTTGTCGGCGTGGCGCTCGTCCCGCAGCACCACGCGCACACCTGAGTTGAGGAAGGCCAACTCGCGCAGGCGGTGCTCCAGCGTCGCGTAGTCGAACTCGCTGACGTTGTGGAAGGTCTCGGGGCTCGGCCAGAATGTCACCTCCGTGCCGCGCTTGCCGCCGGCATCGCCGATCACCTTCAGCGGTGCCTCGGTCACGCCGTGACGGAAGCGCACGAAGTGCTCCTTGTCCTCGCGCCAGATCTTGAGCTCGAGCACGCTCGAAAGCGCATTGACCACGGACACGCCTACGCCGTGCAGGCCGCCCGACACCTTGTAGGGATTGTCGTCGTCTCCCTCGCCGAACTTGCCGCCGGCATGCAGCTGCGTCATCACCACCTCGGCGGCCGAGATGCCCTCGCCCTCGTGAATGCCCGTGGGGATGCCGCGGCCGTTGTCGCGCACCGTGCACGAGCCATCGGGGTTCAGAATGACCACGACCTCGTCGGCGAAGCCCGCGAGCGCCTCGTCGATGGCGTTGTCCACCACCTCGTAGACCATGTGGTGCAGGCCAGAGCCATCATCGGTGTCGCCGATATACATCCCGGGGCGCTTTCGCACGGCGTCCAGGCCCTTCAGCACCTTGATGGATTCAGCCCCGTACCGCTCCGCGCCGTTGGTTTTTTTGGTGCGCCCGGCGTCATCTCGGTCGTCGCGGCGGCCATTGTCCCGGCTCATTCTCACACGTCCTTTTTGGGGGATTTTTTGCAGGCGCGAAGGATACACCAAGACGGTTGCCAAAGCACGTAAAAAGCGATCCTGTTCCGGTCTAAAAAATATCTATTTATCAGTGGGTTGCGGCAGGGTTTCGGGTCGTCGCCAGGCCTCAGCGGAAAGGCGTGATGCGGCCCTCCTCGACGCGAAAAAATTGCGCTCGCTCCCCAAGCGCCGCGAAGGCCTCCGGATCGGTGCCCGACATCCAGGTCTGGCTGCCCAGGCAGACGACCTCCTCGAACAGCGCGGCCCGCCGCAGCGGGTCGAGGTGGGCGGTAATCTCGTCGAGAATCAGGATGGGCGCGGCACCTTCCTGGCGCTGTCCGACGACGTCGCAGTGTGCGAGCACGAGGCCAACCAGCAGTGCCTTCTGCTCGCCCGTCGAGCAGACCTTGGCGGGCAATTCCTTGGGGCCGTGTCCGACCGCCAGATCTGAGCGATGGGGGCCGTCCAGGGTTCGGCCAGCGACCCTGTCGCGCTCGCGCTCCCTGCCCAGCAGCGCGAAATAATCATCCTCGACCTCGATGGCGGGCCGTGCCGCCAGGGCCGACTCGAGCGTGCCGACCAAGGCGAGCTCCGCCCACGGGAAGAGAGCTCCCGCGCCCGCGTCGCGTCGCGCCCCGATCGCGGCCGCCAGCTCGGCGACAGCCACGGCGCGGGCGGCGGCAATGGCGACGCCTGTCTCGGCCATGATCCGCTCGAACGCCTCGAAACGGGCGCCGTCGCGCACGTCGTCCGCCAGCAGCCGGTTTCGCTGCTGCATTGCGCGCTCGAATTGCCCCAGCAGGGTCCGGTAGCTCGGGTGGAGGCAGCCGATGAGGCGGTCGAGGAAGCGCCGTCGGTCCGAAGCCGGGCCGGTGAATAGACCGTCCATGGCCGGAATGAGCCAGACCATCTCGACGTGGTCGGCCAGCACACCGGAGCCCGACTGGGGCTCGCCGTCGACGCGCACGATGCGGCCCGTGTTGCGAGCAACGCTGCGTTCTGGGCGACGGTCCCCATCCGGCCCCTCGGCCAGGCCGGTGCCGATATCGACCCCCCCGAGCGGCGTATTGAGGTGGGCCGCAACCGCCCAGGCCGTGGCGCCCACGCGAGCCAGCTCGGGGTAGGGCGCGCGGCGCAGCCCTTGGCCCGACGTCAGCAGTGATACCGCCTCGAGCAGGTTGGTCTTGCCCGAGCCGTTGGCCCCGGAGAGCACGACCGGTGCGGGGCCGACGCTCAGCGAGAGGCTGCGATAGTTACGGAAGTCGGTGAGCCGCAGCCGCTCCACCCACACACGCTTACCGGACGCGCCAGCCATCGCGCCGGGATCTGCGACATCGGCGCGACGGGCGGTTGCCATCTCGCTGGAGACGCTCCCCTCACCCATCAAACACGCATCGGCATGAGGACGTAGAGGGCGCCCTCGTCGCCGTCGTCCTTGACCATGGTCGGCGAGCCCGGGTCGGCCAGCTGGAATTGCGCCGTCTCGCTTTCGAGCTGGCCCGCGATATCGAGCAGATAGCGCGCGTTGAAGCCGATCTCGAGCGGCGTCGAATCGTATTCAGCGCTGATCTCCTCGGTGGCGCTGCCGCCTTCGGGGTTGTTGACCGAGAGCACCAGCTTGTCGGCGCTTATGTTGAGCTTGACCGCGCGGCCCCGCTCGCTGGCGATGGTGGATACGCGGTCGACCGCGCTCACGAACTCGGCGTTGGACACCTTCAGCTTCTTGTCGTTGGCCTTCGGGATCACCCGCCCGTAATCGGGGAAGGTGCCGTCGATCAGCTTGGAGGTGAGCGTGATGGTGCCGATCTCGAAGCGGGCCTTTGCCGGCGATACGCCGATACTGACCGTGTCGCCGCTGTCCTCGATGAGACGATGCAGCTCGTGCACGGTCTTGCGCGGCAGGATGATGCCCGGCATGCCACTGGAGCCCTTGGGTGCGGGCAGCTCCGCCTGAGCCAGGCGATGGCCGTCAGTTGCCACCGCGCGCAAGGTCTGCTCCTTGCCGCGCTGCGCGGCGTGCAGATAGATGCCGTTGAGGTAGTAGCGGGTCTCTTCGGTGGAGATGGCGAACCGCGTCTTGTCGATCAGCCGCTTGAGGTCCTCGGCGGCAAGCGCGAACGTATGGCCGAACTCGCCGGCAGCGAGATCGGGAAAATCCTCCGGCGCCAGCGTCTGCAACTGAAAGCGGGATTGGCCGGACCGCAGCGTGAGGCGCTCCTTCTCGGGGTCGCGCTTCAATTCCACCTGCGCCCCGTCCGGCAGCTTGCGCACGATATCGTGCAGCATGTGCGCCGGCACGGTGACGGCGCCAGGCTGGGAAATGTCGGCCGGCGCCGCGTCCGACACTTCGCGCTCGAGGTCCGTGGCCTTGAATTGCAACGCTCGCTCCGAGGTCTTGAGCAGGACGTTGGACAGGATGGGAATGGTCGTGCGCCGCTCGACCACGCTCGTCACGTGGCCAAGGGCTCGCAGAAGCTCGCCGCGTTCAATCACCAGCTGCATAACTTTCCTCGCCGGTTGCTCCCTTCCGTGGCCGCAGATGCCCCCTCGGTACGGCCGTACCAAAGCGTCAGCAAAATCGAGAAGGCCTCGGATCTGCCGAGAAGATTCGCAAGTCCCGACAGGGTGGACCGCGACGCACGGGTTTGCAAGGGTCCCGCCGGCAATTCAGGGGATCGAACTGCTGCCTCGAAGCGATGCAGGAGCGGCGCTCGCGCGCCGCTCCTCCCCGCCGCATCCGCCCCCCACGAGCCCCCCTGGCGGACGGATCGGATGAGTTTGCGTGCCCGCCGGTTAGAGCAAGATCGTTCCTGATGGAAGCACTG
>VBAB01000362.1 GCA_005888525.1 Alphaproteobacteria bacterium | reverse complement strand
CAACGCGCGCAGCATGCACAGCGTGCCCGTGCCGGCCGGAGCGGGCATCGCCATGGTGGGCACCACGCTCGCCCTCTGGCCTTGGTGGCACGGCCGCGTGGACGGCGCCCATCTCGTGCTGCTTGCGAGCTTTGTGGGGCTCGGCGCGCTGTCCTGGATCGACGATCGGCGACAACTGCCGGTAGCCATCCGCTTGGGAGCACAAGCCCTTGTCGTCGCGCTGTGCCTGGCAGCGCTGCCATCGGACGCCCGCGCGATGCAAGTTGGTCCGCTCATACTGGAGCGCTTCCTCCTGGGCCTCGCCTGGCTGTGGTTCATCAATCTCTTCAATTTCATGGACGGCATCGACGGGCTGGCGGGGAGCGAGACGATCGCGGTTGCGCTCGGCTATCTGGCGCTGCTGACGTATGCGGGCCTCGCCGATCCCTTCTGGCGCCTAGCGCTCGTCATCGCCGCGTCCGCCGCCGGCTATCTTTTCTGGAACTGGCATCCGGCGAGGGTCTTCATGGGCGACGCCGGCTCGATCCCGCTGGGCTTTCTGGTTGGCTGGCTGATGCTGGACCTGGCGCTGCGCGGGCAGTGGGCAGCAGGCTTGATCCTGCCGCTCTATTTCGTCGCCGATGCCACGTTCACCCTGTTTGCGCGCGCTTATCGCGGCGAGAAGCTCTGGCAGGCGCACCGCCAGCACTTCTATCAGCGTGCCGTGCTCGGCGGTGCCACGCCCGCGCGTGTCGTCTGTCGCGTCGGCGCCGCCAACGTGATGCTGGTCGTGTTGGCGCTCGTCTCCGTCAGCCACCCGGTGCCGGCGCTCATTGCCGCTGTAGCGATCGTCGCCGGCCTGCTTGGCCATCTGGAGAGCCTGGCTCGCCGACCCGCCTCATGAGCCTCCATCAGGAACGGTCTCGCTCCAGCATCGACGCGTAGGCCGACCTCAGCGATTGCTTGACATGCGCCTCCGTGAAGCCGTGCAACAGCCGCAGGCGCGCCGCCTCGCCCATGCGTCGTCGCAGGTCGGCATCGCGCGCGAGGCGCTCCAGGGCAGTGGCGAGCGCGTCGGAGTCCTCCGGCGGCACCACGAAACCCTCCACGCCGTCGCGTACGAAGTGGCGGCAGCCGGGCACGTCTGTGACCACGAGGGGACGCGCGCTGGCCGCCGCCTCAAGCAGCGCGCGCGGCATGCCCTCCCGGCTGCGCGCCGGCAGAACGAAGATGTCGGCGTGCCGCCACACCTCGCGCACGTCCTCGACAGGGCCGAGCCACCACGCATCGCGCTTGGCGCACCACGCCTTCAGCTCCTCGGCCGTCACCGCCTCGGGATTGTCGGCGTCGGTGCCGCCGTAGAGCTCCACCCGCATAAAAATGCCGCGCCGCCTCAGCCGGTCGCAGGCCTGCATGAGCACGTCGATCCCCTTCGGCCGGATCATGCGGCCCACGAAAGCGGCCACGGGAAAGTCGTTGCGCGGCTGCGGCATGGCCGGGAACGCATCGGAGTCGACACCGGCCCCGCCCAGAATGGCGAAGCGCGGACCGGGGTCGACGCCGTCCGCGCGCAGCAGCGCCAGATCGTCGGGGTTCTCGACCAGCAGGTAGGAGGAGGGCTTGCGCAGCGTCGACGCCATCAAGCGCAGCGCCCCGGCGCGATAGAGCCGCAGCAGGCGGCCGGAGCCGAAGGCCAGCAACCCCAGCCCCGTCATGTGCACGACCACGTGCCCGGCAGGCACCAGCTTGAGTGCAAGCCCGCCAAGGACCACCGGCTTCATCGCCACCAGGTGGACGACATCGGCATCCTCGGCCTCGAGAATGCGCGCCAGCGCCCACGCCGAGGCGGCCTGGTGCATGGGATTGCTCGACGAGCGGCGAAAATCGAAGTCGACGACGCGGGCGCCCAGCGCCTCGATCTCGCTGAGCCGACCCGATGATCGCGTCACCACCACGACCGCGTGCGCCACCTCTTTCAGCACGGCGATCAGAGGCTTGAAGTGAGACAGGACGAACCAGTCCTCCGTGACGCACAGGACCACCTTGCGGCAAAGCTCGGAGAACGGCTCCGTATCGAGCCTGGAGTCCTCCCTCGCCGGCTGCCAGTCCTCGCGCGACATGCGCCCCCGCGTGTGCTCACGAATCCGGGGGAGCCTAGAGCAGGATCGCTTCGGAATGAATCACTTTTCCCCAGCCGCGACGTGGCGGGCTGAGTATGAACCACGGACTCGGGAGCCAGAGGTCCTGCCTGCGCCGTGCAACCGAACTGAACGCTGCGGCGTTCAGTTCAGCATGAGCTGAACCGTAACGGGGAGAACTGCCGGAGCGGATATCGTATTGATCGGTGGCTGCTTTTGCCGTCCCATCCGCGCCACGATTCGGCCGCAGCGTGGCGCTCCTTGGCGACGCAGCCCACCGATATCGAAACGCTTGCAGGAGACAGCCATGTTCGGCAGGCGCAAGAGCGACGACGGCTTCGAGTGGCACAAGTACGTGCGCACCACCATCAAGCTCAGGCGTGAGGAGCGGCGGCAGCGGATTTTGGAGGCGCGACGCGCCGCGGTGCATCAGGCAGGCGCGGCCGGCGTTGCGCTCGCCGCCGGATCGCGGGCCGCCGGTTCGGCGGCGCTCGGCGGTGCCAAGGTGGGTCTGGGCATCGCCGGACTGATGGCGCAGGCCGCCTGGAACATCGTGGCGACCGTGGCGGCGATCGCCTGGCACCATCTTGCGGCCGTGTCCGCGGTCATCGGGCAAAAGCTGGCGATCCTTTTGCAGCCCGTCATCGCCGCGCTCGCGCGCCCCAACGTCGGGGGGCCCGTCGCGCTGGCGGGCGCCATCGCGCTGGCGATGGGAGTTGGCCGCTCCAGCAGCGCCGGCCTCGACCGCGAGGCGACCGCTGCGCTGGCGATCGGCATCCTCCTGCTCATTGCCGCGCTGCCGCTGCTGTCGAGCCTGACCGGCATCCGCCTGCCGCGGTTCTCGGCGCTCGGCATCCCGCCGCGCGTGGGGTTCATCGCGATCGCGGCTGCTGTTGCGATCGGGGGCGTGGCGTGGGTAGCGAATGGTGGCAAGACCCACCTCGCCGGCATCTCCAGCCAGCTTCCGCTGGTCGGCGGCGCCAAGCCCCTGCAGGGCCGCGCCGAAGCGGCCGGCGGCGATCTGCTGCGTGTGGCCGGCACGACAGTGCGGCTCGCCGGCATCGAGGCTCCCGAGCACCAGCAGACCTGCGGCGCCGGCAGCCGGCGCTACCGCTGCGGGGCGGCGGCACAGGCTGCCCTCGGCCGGCTCGTCAACGGCCGCACGCTCACCTGCACGCTCGGCGGCAGCGACAGCACCGGGCGCCCGCTGGCCACGTGTACGCGCGGGGGGCTCGACATCAACGGCGAGCTGGTACGCCAGGGCCACGCGTTCGCGGGCGGCGGCCTGTTTGCGAGCTACACGAGCCTCGAACGGCAGGCGCGCGACGCCAAGGCCGGCATCTGGGCCGCCGGCGAGGTGGAGCGTCCTAGCGAGTTCCGCGCCAAGGCCTGGGACGAAGCCAAGCGCCGCGCCCCCGACGGCTGCCCCATCAAGGGGCTGGTGACCGGCGGGGCCCGCGTCTACGTGCTGCCCGGATCGCCCGACTACGACCGCGGCCGCATCCAGAAGGCGCGCGGGGAGCGCTGGTTCTGCTCCGAGCGCGAAGCCGAAGCCGCCGGCTTCAAGCCCGCCGTGCGGGGGTAGCATCGTCATCCCCGCGAAGGCGGGCATAACGCCCGACCACTTGCGGTTCCTCCCAAAGCCCGAAACAATGCTGCACGGCGGCGCGTATAGGCCCGCCGAGGAGAGGCAGCGATGACGAGCGAGCGCGGCGAAGGGTTCGGCTTTGCGGTGGCGCACGATGCGCCCATTCCCTACATGCAGCGCATCCGCGACTACTACGTGACGCTCGGCTACGGCACGCCCTACACGTGGGCGCATTACGCGAAGGTGCCGTTCCAGCCCCTGAAGAAACCGCTGGCGCAGAGCCGGGTGACCCTCGTCACCACGGCGGCGCCGTACCAGCCCGACAAGGGCGACCAGGGCCCCGGCGCGCCCTACAATTCTGCCGCCAAATTCTACAAGGTCTACTCGGGCGACACGGACAGGGATCACGACCTGCGCATCTCGCATGTCGGCATCGACCGCAAGCACACCACGGCCGACGATTCCGGCACCTGGTTCCCGCTCCCCGAATTTCGTCGCGCTGCGGGGCGCGGGCGCATCGGCTCGGTGGCGCCGCGCTTCCATGGGCTCCCCACCAACCGCAGTCACCGCGTCACGTTGGAGGTCGACTGCCCGGAAGTC
>VBAB01000361.1 GCA_005888525.1 Alphaproteobacteria bacterium | reverse complement strand
GAGGACCGCGTGAAGGACATGAAGCGGGACGACGCCAAGAAGGAGTACGTCGGCGAGCATCCGGTCGTGCGCACCCATCCCGAGACTGGGCGCAAGGCGCTCTATCTCAATGTCGCCCACACCGTGCGCTTCAAGGACATGACCGTGGCGGAGAGCGCGCCGATCCTGCGCTACCTGATCCAGCACCAGACGCGCCCGGAATTCACCTGCCGCTTCCGCTGGGAGGTCGGCTCGATCGCTTTCTGGGACAACCGCTGCGCGCTGCACAACGCGGTCAACGACTTCCATGGCTACCGCCGCGTCATGCACCGCATCACGCTCGCCGGCGACACGCCGCGCTGAGCACAATTCACACAAGGGTGAAAGATGCGGCACAAGGCCAAGGCCGGAACGATGACCGGCGGCATGGCGATCGTCGAAGCCCTGATCGCCAATGGCGTCGACACGGTGTTCGGCCTGCCCGGCGCGCAGCTCTATGCGCTGTTCGATGCGCTGCAGCAGCGCGGCGACCAGATCCGCACGGTCGGCGCACGGCACGAGCAGGCCTGCGGATACATGGCTTTCGGCTACGCGCGCTCGACGGGCCGGCCGGGCGTGTTCGCGGTCGTGCCGGGGCCCGGCATCCTCAACACCTCCGCGGCACTGTGCACCGCGCACGGGTGCTGCGCGCCGGTGCTGTTGATCACGGGGCAGGTTCCCACCGCCTTCCTCGGCCGCGGCCGCGGCCATTTGCACGAGCTGCCCGATCAGCTCGCCACCCTGCGCTCGCTGACCAAATGGGCAGCGCGCATCGAGCGCCCGGCCGACGCGCCGGAAATCCTCAACGAGGCGTTTCGCCAGATGCTGTCCGGCCGGCCCGGCGCCGTCGCGGTCGAGATGGCGTGGGACACGATGGCGTCGAGCGCTCACGTCGAGCCGCTGGGCGGGGCCGCAATCCCCGAGGCGACCGCACCCTCGCCCCTTGAGGTGGAGGCCGCCGCCAAGCTGCTCGCTGCCGCTAGGCGGCCAATGATCATGACCGGCAGCGGCGCGCAGCATGCGAGCGATGCCGTGCGCGCGCTGGCCGAGGAGCTCGACGCACCGGTGGCGTCCTTTCGCGGCGGACGCGGCATCGTGCCCGAGGACCACGAGCTCGGCATCTCCTCCTACACCGCCTTCAAGCTGTGGCCCCAGACCGATGCGCTGGTCGGCATCGGCTCCAGGGTCGAGACGCCCTACATGCGCTGGACCGGCATGATGTCGCTGGTCGACCGGCCGCAGGACGCCGGCATCGTGGCGGATGCGGATGCCGGCACGCGCGCGCTGCTGTCGGCAGTGCGGCGCTTGCGCGGCGGGAGGGGCGCGGCCAAGTCGGCGCCCAAGGGCGCGAGCGAGGCACGCTCCCGCATCGCCGCCGCCAAGGCCGAGGCGCGCGCGACTATTGAAAAGGTGCAGCCGCAGCTGGCCTATCTCGACGTCATCCGCAAGGTGTTGCCGCGCGAGGGGCTGCTCGTCATCGAGGTCAGCCAGGTGGGGTTCACCTCGTACTTCGGCTATCCGGTCTATGCGCCGCGCACCTACGTGTCGGAGGGCTTCCAGGGCACGCTGGGCTTCGGCTTTCCCACCGCGCTGGGGGTCAAGGTGGCGCATCCGGACAAGCCCGTCGTCTCGGTGACGGGTGACGGCGGCTTCCTATTCGCGGTGCAGGAGTTGGCGACGGCGGCGCAGTACGGCATCGCCCTCGTCACGCTGCTCTTCAACAACGCCTCGTTTGGCAACGTCCTGCGCGACCAGCGCACCGCCTTCGGCAACCGGGTGATCGGGTCGGTATTGGACAATCCCGACTTCCTGCTGCTGGCGAAGGCTTTCGGTGTGGAGGGTCACCGCGTGACGTCTCCGGCTGCGCTGGAGCGCGTGCTCGCCAAGGTGATCCACGCCGAGAAGCCGGTGCTGATCGAGATCGAGGTGCCTCAGGGCAACGAGGTCTCGCCCTGGGAGTTCATCCATCCCGGAAACCCGCAGGCGCATCTCAATAGGAAGTGAGCAGGCGGTGTCAGACCCTCTGGGTCTGATACCATCACTCCAACCTCAACGGTCGCACCATGGTATCTGACCCAGAGGGTCAGACACCTCCGCTCAACTGGCGACGAGGACGTTGGCTTTGAACAGCGCGTCGCGCTGCTCGGTGCCGGCGAACGCGGAGCCCTCCTCGAACCACGAGCGCGGCGCCGGCTGGCCCCACAGCGACTGCCGGCGCGGGTCGCGCAACGACCAGCGCAGGGGCTCGTGGTCGGGGTCCATGGTCTGGTAGTCGCAGGTGTAGAACTCGACGCGATGGCCACCGGGATCGCGCACGTAGAGGAAGAACGCGTTGGCGATGCCGTGCCGGCCCGGTCCGCGCTCCAGGTTGGTGAGATAGCCGGTCGTGGCCATCACATCGCAGAGATGGATGATGTTCATCGCCGTCGGCACCCAATAAGCGCAATGGTGCAAGCGGGGTCCCCGGCCGTTGGTGAAGGCCACATCGTGCACGTTGCCCTTGCGGTGCAGCCAGGCGGCGGCGACGCGGCCCTCGGGTCCCTCCTCGACGGCGTATTCGGTAAGGCGGAAGCCGAGCGCGGCGAAGAAGTCGGTCGTACCCTGCACGTCGGGCACAAGCGCGTTGAAATGGTCGAGCCGCAGGGGGTGCACACCCTGGTAGCGGTCGTACTTCTGCAGCAATCGCTCGCGCTTCTCCATGGTGAAATAGAACTCCATCGGCATCCCGAAGGGATCGACCGCCTGCAGCGTGCGGCCCTGATAGGGGAGTTCTGTGAACGCGTGCCGGAGCCCCTTGCCCTTGAAGAAGCGCGCGGCCTTGTCGAGATCCTCCTCGCTGCCGACCTTGAAGCCCAGATGATGCGCCTCGGCGCTTCTGCTCTTCATCAGCACCAGCGAGTGGTGCTGGCGCTCCTCCAGCGCGCGCAGATACAGCGCACCGGCGTCCTCGTCCTCGACGATGAGGCCGAGCGCGCCCTCGTAGAAGGCACGCGCGCGGCCGAGGTCGGCAACGCCCAGCGCGACGTGGCTCGAGCGCACGATGTTGAACGGCGGATCGAAGACGTGCTTGGGAATGGGCATGACTGGTACCTCCGAGTGGCGCTGCCGTCGCAAGACCCGCGCCCAACGATGCAACTCGTGTGTAAGCGGGTTGCGGGCTGCTGCCAACATGGTGCGATCGGCAGGCATCGGGCCTGAGTCGCAATTTGCTGCCTGCCGCGGTCAGGTTCTGGGACGACGCACCATGAAGACCAGCGGTATCGCCATCGCCGACACGGCCGTGTACATCCAGAATGCATTGAGATAGCCGATCAGGGCAGCCTGCCGGTTGATCTCGCGCGCCAGTCCCGCCAGGCCGGCGAGGCTCTCCACCGTCCAGCTTCCCATGACGCTCGGCAAAGACAGCGTCTTGTTGAACGGCGTTACGAATTCCGTCATGCGGCTGTAGTTCGCGCCCGTTGCGCGCACGACCTCGGCCACGGAAATCGAAATGAAGAAGCTGCTGCCGATGTTGCGCATCAGGTGGAAGACGGCGACGCCGTCCGCGCGCAGGTGGGGGTCGAGGGTCCAGAACGCGGAAGTCGCAATCGGCGTCCAGATCATGCCGACGGCCAGCCCCTGCATGAACGCATTGGTGCACAGCGTGAGCAGACTGACATTGAAATCGATGCTGGTTAGCCAAATCCCCGACAGGATCTGGATGCCGAAGCCGCCCACCATTCCCACGCGCACATCCAGCCTGGTCATGACCATGGCCGAGAAGAAGCCGGCCATTACGCCCATGCCGCGCCAGCTCACCACGTAGCCGATCAGGCCGTCCGGGAAGCCGAGCTGGTTCTGCAACAGCGAAGGCAGCAGGACCATCGGCGTGAAGTTGAGCATGCCGAAGATGACGATGAGAAAGGCGCCAATGGCGTAGTTGCGGTCCTTGAGGAGTCGCGGGCTCAGAAAGGGCATTTTGCTGGTCAGGCTGTGCGCGACGAACAGGTAGAACGCCAATGCGGCTATGAACGCTTCGAGCATGATCTCGTTGGATTCGAACCAGTCGAGCCGCTGCCCGCGCGAGAGCAGCAGTTGCGTCGAACCGATGGCGATCGAAAGCGACAGAAAGCCCGTCCAGTCGAGCGGAATGGCCTTCGTATCCTCCTCCCGGGGCAAGGCGAAGCGCGAAGCGATCGTGGCCGCGACCGAGACCGGCAGGATCATGTAGTAGCCCCACCGCCAGCTGTAGTATTCGGCGAGGTAACCCGCGAGCGTGGGGCCCAGGACCGGTCCGAACGTATTGGCGATCCCGAACATCGAGATGACGAACCCATGCTGGCGGCGCGGGAAGACGTCCAGGAGTATGGTCTGGCCGAGCGGCAGCAGCGGCGCGCCGGACGCCCCCTGCACGATTCTCCAGAATACGAGAGCCTCCAGCGACTGGGACAGGCCGCACATGAGCGTGGCGGTCGAGAAGCCGACCAGGCTCCAGAACTGGACGCCTCCGCGCCCGAACCGGCCGACCAGCCAACCCGTCATCGGTGTGAACACGGCGGTTGCCAGGATGTTGAAGGTGACCGTCCAGGAGATCTCATCCTGCGTTGCCGCCATCGCGCCCTGCATCTGCGGCAGGATGGCGGTCGCCGTGAAGGTGGCGGCATTGTAGGCGCCCGAGGCCACGACGACGGTGACGAGGACGAAATAGCGCCGCGCCGTCGAGAGCAGGAGAACCGGCTGGTCCGCGTCGCTGGATGTGGTCAAGCCGGAACTCCCCGGCGCGGCGTGCGGATAGCGGCTGACTGGCAGACCAACGACGCGGCGCTAGCACCCGTCTATCATATCGGGCCTTGCGCCGCCCCATTCGGAGTTACCAGATCTTTGCTGGCGCGCGTGACGTCCGACAGAGGCACGTCCACCGTGTACTCGAAGCCCTGGCTGTCGAAGGTTATGTGGGGCGTTCCGGGGAGCGCCGCCGAGATGAGTCGGCTGCCGAACCCTTGATGCGTCGGGGCCGCGACCGGCGGTCCGTTCCGTTCCACCCACGAGAAGGCGAGCTGCGGCTCGGAAGGCCCCGACCGGACCTCCCAGGTGATGACGACGTGGCCGTGCGGCTTCGACAGCGAGCCGTATTTCGCCGCATTGGTCGCCAGCTCGTGGATGACGAGGGCGAACATCTGCGCGAACGGCGCACCGGCGTACACGGGCGGCCCGTCGATCTTGGCACGGGCCGCGAAGGTCGCGAGCTGGCCTTCGACGAGCTCGCGTAGCGGGGCGCCGCCCGACTTGCCGGCAGCGACGAACTCCTGCGCCCGGGCGATCGCCTGCAAGCGGCCGAGGATCGCCTCGCGGGCTCCCTCGACGCTGTTGCCGCGCGTCAGCGTGTTCATGACGATGGATTGCACGACGGCGAGCATGTTCTTGGTGCGGTGTTGCAGCTCGCGAACGAGCAGCGCCTGGCGCGCCTCGGCGTTGCGGCGCTCGGTGATGTCGCGGGCGATGGAGTGCACGCCGATCGGCTGGCCGAGCGGATCGAGCACGAGTTTGGAGTTGACCTCGACGGTGCAGCGCTGACCGTCCTTGCGCAGCAGGTCCGTCTCGTAGCGCGTCGCTTCTTCGCCCGCGAGCTTGCGCTCCAGCATCGAATTCTGCATGGCCAGCTGGTCGGCTGGTATCAATCGGCTGATCGGAGTGCCGATGATCTCGCTCGGCTCGTAGCCGAGAATGCGCTGGACCGCCGGGTTGGCGGACGTGATGCGCATGTCGAGGTCCATGGTCGTCACGATGTCGCTGGCGTTGTCTACAAGTGCCCTGTAGCGCTGCTCGCTCTCCGTGAGCGCCGCCTCGGCCGCCATTCGCTCGGTGACGTCGATGTCCACGCCGCTGTAGCGGATCGCCTTGCCGCGCGCGTCGCGCACGATGCGCCCACGCCGAAAGATCCAGCGCACCTGCTGGTCGGGCCGGATGATCCTGTATTCCACCTCGTAGAAGTCGTTGCCGCTGTCGAGCACGTGCTGGAAGCCGTCGGCTACCCGGTCGCGATCCTCGGGATGCCGCAGCGCGCGCAAGGTATCGATGGGGACGGGACCGGACGTCGGCTGCAGACCCAAGAGGTGGAAGAGCTGGGGCCGGCCTCGCAACATGCCGGTGGCCATGTCGATGTCCCACACGCCGATGCCGGCGGAGCGCTCGGCCAGCTCCAGGATTTCCTCGCGCTCCCACAGCGCGGCATCTGCAGAGTTGGAGACTTCGGGCACTCGCTTGGTCCCTTCTCCCTTTTGCACGCGCAACTGGCGAACTGCCGGGACGTGGTGGCGGCGCAGCTTGCCTTCCCAGCATCGACCGCGCAAGCATCTGCGGGACCGCGGCGTGCCGAATTGTCGTCCTGCGTCAGTGAGTTGCGACCTCACGGAGTCCGATCCACCGACGTCTGCAGTCCCGCCGGCGACCTGCGAAAATATCTTGCTTCCGCCAAAATCACGTCGCTGGCAGGCCCACTATCCGCCCCAATGGGCTGCGATGTTGTGATCGTTGCCTCTCGGCCCGGTCCGCGGCGAGGCTCCGGAATTCTCAGCCCCCCAGCCCCCCGGGGTTTTGTCGTCGGACCGGGCCAACTGCCCAAAAGAAGAGGCACGAGCTACTCAACCGTGACTCGCAAGGCCGGCTCGATCGCCGGCCGCAATTTTTTTGAGCAAGAAGCCCGCAGCGATTCCCGGACGCGAGCTGGCTCACCCCTCCCCATCGGATCGACTAGACTGGCGGGCAAGACTGGACGAGACCCGAGTCTGGATGGAGGAAGCCATGAGCAAGCCGCAGCCGATCGAGTATGCCAAGGCATCGCGCGAGGTGCGCGCGGTGTTTGACGATATCAAGAAGTCGCGCAACGTTGCCGACGTGAACAACTTCTGGAAATACCTGGCGCGCGACCCTGCGCTGCTGAAACGCACCTGGAAGAGCCTCAAGGACGTGATGGCA
>VBAB01000360.1 GCA_005888525.1 Alphaproteobacteria bacterium | reverse complement strand
GAGGAGCTCGACTGAGGAGCGCGTCTCGATCTCCTCGATCACCTGGCGCAGATGCCGCTCCAGATAGCAGCCCGTGTTCACCGACAGCGTGGAGTCGTCCACCGGCGCGCCGTCCGAGATCATCATCAGGATGCGGCGACGCTCGGGCCGCACCATCAGGCGCCGATGCGCCCAGGACAGCGCCTCGCCGTCGATATTTTCCTTCAACAGGCCCTCGCGCATCATCAGCGCGAGCGAGCGCTTGGCCCGCCGCCAGGGGGCATCCGCCGGCTTGTAGATGATGTGCCTCAGATCATTGAGGCGCCCGGGATTGGCCGGCTTGCCGGCGGCGAGCCAGGCCTCGCGCGCCTGCCCGCCCTTCCAGGCCCTGGTGGTGAAGCCCAAAATCTCCACCTTCACGCCGCAGCGCTCCAGCGTCCGCGCCAGGATGTCGGCGCAGCAGGCCGCCACCATGATCGGACGTCCGCGCATGCTGCCGGAGTTGTCGAGCAGCAGCGTCACGACCGTGTCGCGGAAGTCGGCGTCACGCTCGTGCTTGAACGACAGGGGATGTAGCGGATCGGTGATGACGCGGGTGAGGCGAGCCGCGTCCAGCGTGCCCTCCTCCAG
Source organism: Alphaproteobacteria bacterium (assembly GCA_005888525.1). Classification (GTDB taxonomy): domain Bacteria; phylum Pseudomonadota; class Alphaproteobacteria; order Rhizobiales; family Hyphomicrobiaceae; genus AWTP1-13. The sequence goes on along the minus strand of VBAB01000360.1, from coordinate 4,974 downwards.
GTCGAAGTCCCAGGCGCGGTTCTGCTGCGCCATCAGCTTGCGCTGCAGCTTGTTGGCGAGACGCGCCACCGCGCCCGATAGACTGCGCAGCTCCTTGTCGAGGAAGCTCCTCAGCCGTTCGAGCTCGTCGGCGGTGGAGAGGCTCTCAGCGGCGATTTCCTCGTCGTGGGCGCGGTTGAAAACCTTGTAGCCGAAGGCCTCGGGGTTATCGAGAACGTTGTAGTTGGGCCGCCAGGGCTCGCGCGCGTCGGCCATCTCCTCGCCGTCGGCGTCGGCATCGAACTGGTCGGCGTCGGCATCCTGGCTGGTCTCGGAAGTCTCGCCCTCCTCGCCCTCCCCGCGCTGATCGTCGCTGGCCTGGTCCTGGCTGTCCTGGCCCTCCGAGGTCTCGTCCGAGTTCTGATCGCCGCTCTCGGGGTCCTGCTCGTCGTCCTCGCCCTCCTCGCGCTCGCCCTCGGAGAGCTCGTCGGAAAGGTCGAGAACCTTGAGCAGGTCGCGCAATTGCCGGCCGAACGTCTCCTGGCTCTCGGCAACCTTGTCGAGCTTGGCCAGCGTGCGCCCCGCCCGCTCCTCGACCCACGGCCGCCACAGGTCCACCATCGCCTTGGCCGTATCGGGCGGCAGCGAGCCGGTCAGCCGCTCGCGCACGATGAGCGCAAGGGCGTCCTCGAGCGGCGCGTCTGCCCGTTCGGTGATCTCCGCATAGCGGCCGTGGCCGTACTGGTCCTCGACGCGCGCGGTGAGGTTGGCGGCCATTCCCGGCATGCGGTTGGAGCCCAGCGCCTCGATGCGAGCCCTCTCGACCGCCTCGAACACCGCCCGTGCGGGGCCGGCCTTCGGGGCCAGTCGCGCGTGCAGCTTTACGTCGTGGCAGGCCGCCGTCAGCGCCAGGCTGTCGGCCCAGCCGCGGATCACGGCCACCTCTTTGCGGGAGGGAACGCGCGAGGGCTCCGGAAGCTGCACGAGCTTGCCGTCGATCTCGGGCTTGCCCGGCGCATAGCTGACCTGCACCTCGTCGTCGCCGGCGATGGCGCGCACGCACAGGCCCAGCACCCGCTTGAAGGGCTCTGCCGGTGCTTCCTTGCGGTTCGAGCTTGCCGCCATTCCTCGCTCGTCTCAGTTCAGCGCCACGTTGATGGCGCTCTCGGGCAGCTCCTCGCCCAGGCAGCGCTGATAGAACTCGGCAACCAGGGGCCGCTCGAGCTCGTCGCACTTGTTGACGAAGGTGACCCGGAAGGCGAAGCCGACGTCGCCGAAGATTTCCGCATTTTCCGCCCAGGTGAGGACCGTGCGCGGGCTCATTACGGTGGAGAGATCGCCGTTGATGAAGGCCGAGCGCGTCAGGTCCGCGACCCGCACCATGTTGGAGACGACCTTGCGCTTGGCCTCGCTCTTGGCGAAGGTTTTCGCCTTCGCCAGCACGATGCGGGTTTCCTCGTCGTGCGGCAGATAGTTCAGCGTCGCTACGATCGACCAGCGGTCCATCTGCCCCTGGTTGATCTGCTGCGTGCCGTGATAGAGGCCCGACGTGTCGCCGAGACCGATGGTGTTGGTGGTGGAGAACAGCCGGAACGCCGGGTGCGGCCGGATCACCTTCGACTGGTCGAGCAGGGTGAGCTTGCCCGATTGCTCCAGCACCCGCTGAATGACGAACATCACGTCCGGGCGCCCGGCGTCGTACTCGTCGAAGCAGAGCGCGGTGTTGGTCTGCAGCGCGTAGGGCAGGATGCCCTCGCGGAACTCGGTCACCTGCTTGCCATCCTTCAACACGATGGCGTCCTTGCCGACGAGGTCGATGCGGCTGACGTGGCTGTCGAGGTTGATGCGGATGCAGGGCCAGTTCAGCCGGGCGGCGACCTGCTCGACATGCGTCGATTTGCCGGTGCCGTGATAGCCCTGGATCATGACGCGGCGGTTGTGCTTGAAGCCGGCCAGGAGGGCGAGCGTCACGTCCCGATTGAATACGTAGTCCGGGTCGAGGTCGGGGACGTGGTCGTCGCTCTTGGCGTAGGCGGGCACCTCGAGGTCGGTGTCGATGCCGAACAGCTGGCGCACGGACACTTTCATGTCAGGCAGGCCGGGAACCCCGGCTTGGGCTTGGGCTGGCATATCGTTTCGGTTCCGGATGTCTTGCCGGTGCTCGGCGCTGTTGCCGCACCGGAAGAGGGGCTACTCGCTTGAACTCTCGCTTCGGCCTCAGACGAGGCCAGCTTGCTTCAGATAGTTATAAGCTTGGATGATTTCGCGCAACTTGTCTTCGGACCTTTTGTCTCCGCCATTGGCGTCCGGGTGGTGGCGCTTGACCAGCTCCTTGAACCGGGCCTTGATTTCGTGGCGTTCGGCGGCGGTGGTCAAATCGAGGGCCTCGAGCGATTTCAGCTCCAGCGGCTTGAGGGTGCGGCGCTGCTCCCCGGCGCGGGCGGCGCGCCAGGCAAAAAACGCGTGCGGGTCGACGAAGTGCCGGCCGCGTCCATCTGCCCCCCCCAACCCGTGCTGCGTGCCATGAGCCCACGCATTGGCACCCACTTTCCAGGTCGGCCGGTGCCCCGTGACGCTGTCCTTCTGGTAGGTCTCGATGTCGGAATTACTCATGCCGGCGAAGTAGTTGTAGGAGGCATTGAACTCGCGCACGTGGTCGAGGCAGAGCAGGTGATACTCGCCCTCGCGTCCACGCCCCCTGGGGGCGCGGTAGACGCCGGCAGCGGTGCAGCCCTTCCATTGGCAAAGCGGTGCCTCCTCACGCACGACCTTGGCCTGATCGGGCTTGACGCGGACGCAATCGAAATATTTCGAGTCGAACTTCATTGTCTCCCAGTATGTGCGCAAGCCGTGACGCGCACAAGATGAGCGTTGATGGTCGTTGCGGGAACGCGTGGACCGTTGTACGCCAGCCATAAGTACCCCTGTCGACGCCGCCCTCACCTGTTCACGTGCCCGGGTGGCATCCTGGCAGAAGGCGATAAAGAACGTGCAAATGTCGGTCGAGACGACGATCCGCGAGAAGCTGACGCAGGCGTTCCACCCTGTGCGTCTCGAGGTGATCAACGAATCGCACCTACATGCCGGCCACCGCAGCTCTCCAGGCACCGGCGAAAGCCACTTTCGCGTGCTGATTGTATCCGCGCTGTTTACCGGCAAATCGCGCCTCGCGCGCCATCGCCTGGTCAACGAGACGCTGGCGGCCGAACTCACGGGCAAGGTCCATGCCTTGGCCCTAGTGACCCATGCGCCGGGCGAGGATGCGAGGTAAACCATTTTGGGCCCGGCGGCCTATCGACGGTCGACACTCGATAAATGGTGAGGCTCGGCGTCTCCCGCAACCGCAACGGTCAAGTCGGCACCAAGAGCGAAGATATCGGCCTGAGGCCAGCGAACAATTCTGCCACGTCCCGCATTAATCTTTGCAACGGTATCGGTGTGTGTTGGTCTAGGGTTTTCCCGCCCACCCCGAGTTCGCGTTGCGCCTCGTCATGCGGTGTGCTCATCTTCTGGTCCAGTCAGGCAAGCAGGGAGCCTCTGAATGCCCACTGTTGGTTCGACGGTAATGCTCGATCGGCTCGGACCCAAGCGGAGCGACGCGGAGTTCCTGAAGTCCAAGCTGGAAGCCCCGGGTGCCCGCTTTCTCGTGCTCGCGGACCTCAAGCCCGTGATCCGTTCGAACGCCCAGCGGACGGAGGCGAAGCTCGCCTGGTTTTCCTACGCGGAGCTGACCGAGTTCGGCCTGCCGTCGGCAGAAGCCCTGTTCCTGGGAATCGACAAGGCGTCGAACGCGCATTTCGCCCTGGCGGTCACCGAGCATCGGACCCGGAATGTACCCGGCGCCATCGAGAAGCTGCGTCCCATCGTCGACCTGCGCTCGCTCGCCATGCAGGGAATCATGTCGCCGGAGGAGCTGTCGCTGTGCGGCCAGGCGCGCGCGCTCGCCCAGTGGCACGAGAACGCCCGCTGCTGCGGCCACTGCGGCGGCACCACCTTGGTGAAGGACGGAGGCTGGAAGCGAAAGTGCTGGGCGTGCGGCTTGGAGTGGTTCCCGCGCACCGATCCGGTGGTGATCATGCTGGTCACGGACGGCTCACGCTGCCTGCTGGCGCACGAGCATCGCTACGGCGACAAGATGTTCTCCGCGCTCGCCGGCTTCATCGAGCCCGGTGAGGACATCGAGCACGCTGTGCGCCGCGAGGTGTTCGAGGAAACCGGCGTCAAGGTGGGCGAGGTCAAGTTCCACTCGAGCCAGCCGTGGCCTTTCCCCCATTCCCTCATGCTGGGCTGCATCGGCCAGGCCGAGACGACCGAGCTCGTGATCGACACCGTCGAGATCGCGGAGGCGCGATGGTTCACGCGCCAGGACGCGCGTCTGATGCTGGAGCGCCGACATCCCGACGGCCTGACCGTGCCGGGCAAGCAGGCCATCGCCAATGCGCTGATCGCGAGCTTTGTAGACGCAGCCTAGTGTGATGATCGAGAAGTCCGCACCATCGCGCTGGGCTGGGTTCGTGAGCGGACTTCTCGATCTGAATCACACTGGATCAATTGATTTTCTAGTGTCGTTCAGATCGCGAAATTCGTTCCGAGCCAGCCGCACAATGAGACGAATTTCGCGATCAGGACACTAGCCAGTACCGCAGCTACGCCATGACCTCGAGTTCAGTCCGGCTGCGATACGCAGGTGATGCCGCATGCCCCTCGCAGGCGGTTGCGGCGAATTCGGGGTCTGGATGACACGCCAAGCCAACGCCGTCGACTTCTGGCGCGGATTTGCGCTCGTGTCGATCTTCGTCAACCACATTCCCGGCATCTTTTACGAGCGTCTGACGCATCGCAACCTTTCGATTTCCGATTCCGCCGAGCTTTTCGTGTTCCTTGCCGGATGGTCGCTTGGGCTTCTCGTCGGCAGTCGCAAGGAGCAGATGACTGCGGCTCGCCTGGTGTCGAGGCTCGGTGGGCGCGCGCTGCAGATTTACGCTGCTCAGATCC
>VBAB01000359.1 GCA_005888525.1 Alphaproteobacteria bacterium | reverse complement strand
ACGTTGACGATGCGCTCGATGTCGCGGTGATAGAGGTGCTGGTTGGCAGCAGCAATCTTTTGAATGAGCTCGGACTTGATCATGGCTAGGCCTCCCAACCCCAACAACGAGCCAAAGTCGTTGTATTGCCTCATCTTTCCGAACCCTGCCAAAGGGATACCAAGCCGTCAAGGCGCAATCCACCGAATGCCTCGTCAGCGTCGAGCAGCCGTGCGATCGCACCGGCGGCACGCTCGCCGATGACCTGCCCGAGCGCCGCAACCGACACGCCCAGGACGCCCCAGCTACTCTCCCGCTTCGGCTTGAAGTCGACGACGCGGAGACCCTTGGGGACGCTGCGCTTCTCCTCCAGGTATTTGACGGCCTCGGGCTCGCCGCCGAGCTGGTCCACGAGCTTGTTGGCAAGCGCCTCACGCCCGGAATAGACGCGGCCCTGCTCCAGGCCGGCGACGTTGGCGGTGTCAATGCCGCGGCGCGTCGCCACCAGGCCCACGAACCACCGCTGCGACTCCGCAACCATCTGCTCGGCTGCAGCCTTGCCTGCCTCGTCGACGGGCTGGAACGGCGAGGGGTTGGCTTTGAGTGGGCCGCTCTTGATCTCGTTCATCTTGACGCCGAGCTTGTCGAGCAGTTGAGAGACCTCGGCCCACTGGAAGATCACGCCGACCGAGCCGGTGATGGTGTTGCCGTGCGCCACCATGTGGTCGGTGGCTAGCCCGACGATATAGGCGGCCGAAGTCGCTATCGTTCCCATCTGGGCGACGACGGGCTTGACTTTGGCGACCTCGCGGATCGCTTCGAACAGGGCTTCCCCGCCGGTGGTCGTGCCTCCGGGACTGTTGATGTAGAGAATGACCGCCACGACCTGCTTGTTGTCGGCGACCCGTTTCAGAAGCCGCAGCTGGTCGCGGTTTTCCGTGATGATCCCCTCGAGGCTGACGCGGGCGATTTGCCGACCCTCGGCGAGGCCCGCGCCTTCAGAGGACGCGAAGACGAGGAGCCCAAAGGCCACGACGGCGGCGAGCACCGCCAGCGCCCGCCACAGCGACAGGCGCCGGCGCAAGCGGCGGCGATCAAGGACGGTTTCGGTCTCGAATGCCATGGCGGCTGTGCCTCGCGCTTAGGGCCTCTTGCATCGAATGGATGGCAGGCTTGGGACGCCGGCGTCCACCCTCGCCGCCTCGGGCAACCCTGGCCGTGCGGGCGGCAGACGGGTAGGCTAGTCCCCCGCCTGCCGCAAACGATTGTGTGTCCTTCCCAGGAGTTCAGATCAGCTGTCGCTGTCCTCTCCGTCCTCCTTCTTCTCGTCGGCGCCCTCTTTCTTTTTGATGGCGGCCTTGAAGATGTCGCCGAGCGAGGCGCCCGAGTCGGAGGAGCCGTATTGCGCCACGGCCTGCTTCTCCTCCGCGATCTCCAGCGCCTTGATCGACACCGTGATGCGGCGGCTATGCTTGTCGAGGCTGATGACCGCGGCGTCCACCTTGTCGCCCACATTGAAGCGCTCGGGCCGCTGCTCGGAGCGGTCGCGCGACAGATCGGAACGCTTGATGAACGTGGTGATGTCCGTTTCCGCCAGCTTGACCTCGATGCCGTTTTCCTGGACCGCCAGCACCTCGCAGGTGACCTGGCTGCCCTTGCGCATCTTGCCGATGGTGTCGAGCGGGTCGCCGCTGACCTGCTTGATGCCGAGGCTGATGCGCTCCTTGGTGGCATCGACGTCGAGCACGACCGCTTTGACCGTGTCGCCCTTCTTGTAGTCCTTGATGGCCTCGTCGCCCGACCGGTTCCAGTCCAGGTCGGAGAGGTGCACCATGCCGTCGACGCCGCCATCGAGGCCGACAAACAGCCCGAACTCCGTGATGTTGCGGATCGGACCCTCGACCTGCGACCCCTTCGGGTGCGCGGCGAGGAAGACTTCCCACGGGTTGTCCTGCGTCTGCTTGAGCCCCAGCGAGATGCGCCGCTTCTGGGCGTCGACCTCGAGGATCTGCACGTCGACCTGCTGGCTGGTGGAGACGATCTTGCCGGGATGGATGTTCTTCTTTGTCCAGCTCATCTCGGAGACGTGGATCAGACCTTCCACCCCGGGCTCGAGCTCCACGAACGCGCCGTAGTCGGCAATGTTGGTCACTGTTCCCTTGAAGCGGGCGCCGACCGGATATTTGGCCTCGATGCCGGACCACGGGTCGGCCTGCAGCTGCTTCATGCCGAGGCTGATGCGCTGCGTCTCCGGGTTGATGCGCACGATCTGTACCTTGACGGTATCGCCGACATTGACGATCTCGCTCGGATGATTGACGCGGCGCCAGGCCATGTCGGTGACGTGCAGCAGGCCGTCGATGCCGCCCAGGTCGATGAAGGCGCCGTAGTCGGTGATGTTCTTGACCACGCCATCGATCACCTGGCCCTCGGCCAGCTTGGCGACGATCTCGGAGCGCTGCTCGGCGCGTGTCGCCTCCAGCACCTCGCGGCGCGAGACGACGATGTTGCCGCGGCGCCGGTCCATCTTCAGGATCTTGAAGGGTTGCGCCGAATGCATGAGCGGGCCGATGTCGCGCACGGGCCGCACGTCCACCTGGCTGCCAGGCAGGAACGCCACGGCGCCGTCGAGGTCGACCGTGAAGCCGCCCTTCACCTTGTTGAAGATGACGCCTTCGACCTGCTCCTTGGCGTTGAACTTCTCCTCGAGCCGGGTCCAGCTCTCCTCACGGCGGGCCTTGTCGCGCGACAGCACCGCCTCACCGAGCGCGTTCTCGATGCGCTCGAGGTAGACCTAGACGGTATCGCCGACCTTCAGCTCCTGCGGCTTGCCGGGGATCGAGAACTCGCGCAGGGGAACGCGGCCCTCCATCTTGAGACCCACGTCGATCACCGCCAGGTCCTTCTCGATGGCGGTTATCTTGCCCTTCACGACACTGCCCTCGAAGGCATCGTCCTTGGAGAGCGTCTCACTCAACAGCGCGGCGAAATCCTCGCGGGTGGGGTTGAGTTCCTTTGAACCTTCACTGACGGCGGTGCTCATTCCTGCTCCTGCTCCATGCATCCTGGGACGGGCCTTCGGTGGCCGGGATGGGGGTGCCGCGCACGCGGCACATGACCCCAAGTCCTAGCTCCGTGCCCATGATTGTGTGAGTTCACCCGCCGGAGCATCCTTGTGCCAGCTTGATTGGAGCCACGCTTTTTCAAGCGCGCCCGCGCTGGCCTGCCTTCCTGAGGATCACACCGACGGCGGTATCGAATGCGGCTTCTATATCTAAATTGCTGGTATCCAGCAAGAAGGCGTCGTCAGCCGACCGCATAGGGGCCGTATCTCGGCTCGCATCGCGCTGGTCGCGGCGGCGGATGTCCGCCAGCACACCCTCATATGTTGCAGCCTCGCCACGGCCTTGCATCTCCAGAAAGCGGCGCTCGGCCCGCACCTCGGGGGTGGCCGTAACGTAGATCTTGACGTCGGCATCGGGACAGACGGCGGTGCCGATGTCGCGGCCGTCCAGCACCGCCCCGGGTGGCCGGCGGGCAAAGGAGCGCTGGAACTCGAGCAGTGCCGCGCGCACTTGCGGTATCCGCGCCACGATGGAAGCAGCCTCGCCGGCGCCTGGCTTGCGCAGATCGGGGTCGTCCAGCTCGGCGGGGTCGAGCGCCCGGGCAGCCGCGGCGGCCCGTTCTGCGTCGTCGAGGGCAGCCCCCAGGCGTTGCACGTCGCGGGCGACGGCGCGGTAGAGAAGGCCGGTGTCCAGGTGGTGCAACCCGAAGTGTGCGGCGATGCGTTTGGCCAGCGTGCCCTTGCCGGATGCCGCCGGTCCGTCGATAGCAATGATCATGGGTGCGCTAAGGGGGTCAGACCCCTCGCCTCCGGCGCCGCTGGTCCTCCGCAACGATCTTTGCGAGGGGTCTGACCCCCGTTCCGTTTCATCAGCGCACGACCTCCGGCGCTGCGAAGGTCGCGCCGAGGCGCTCCATCAGCCCTCGGAACTCCGGGAAGCTGGTGGCGATGGTGTCGGCGTCGTCGACGGTGACGGGTCGGTCGGCGCCGAGGCCCAGCGTGAGGAAGGCCATGGCGATGCGGTGGTCGAGGTGGGTGGCGACCGTCCCGCCGCCTCGCACACTGCCGCTCGCCCTGCAACCGTCGACGATCAGGGCATCGCCTTCGACCTTGGCCGGCACGCCGTTCGCGGCCAACCCGGCTGCGGTGGCGGCCAGGCGGTCGCTCTCCTTGACCTTGAGCTCGGAAAGCCCCTCCATGCGCGTTTCGCCCTCGGCGAAGGCGGCGACACAGGCGAGCACCGGATATTCGTCGATCATGCTGGGCGCCCGCTCGGGTGGCACACGCACGCCCTTTAGTCTCGAGTGCACCACCCGGACGTCGGCCACCGGCTCGCCACCCTCCTCGCGCTCGTTGCGGAAGGCGATGTCGGCGCCCATCTCCTTCAGCGTCACGTAGAAGCCCGTGCGCGTCGGGTTGACCAATACGCCCTCGATGACGATCTCGGAGCCCGGGACGATCAGCGCGGCGCTCACCAGGAATGCGGTGGAGCTGGGATCACCGGGTACCACGACGTCGCGGGCTGCGAGCTCCGCATCGCCTGCAATGGTAATGGTGCGACCTCCGTTGCGCTCCGAGACCGCCAGCTCCGCGCCGAAGTGGCGCAGCATGCGCTCCGTGTGGTCGCGCGTGGCTTGCGCCTCGATGACGGTCGTCTCACCGGACGCATGTAGTCCCGCAAGCAGCACGGCCGATTTGATCTGTGCCGAGGCGACTGGCGTCCGGTACTCGATTGGCAGGAGATCGGCGCTGCCGCGGATGGTCAAAGGCAGCGTCTCTCTCCCGCGCTCCGAGACGTCCAACCCCATCTGCATCAGTGGCTTGAGGATGCGGCCCATGGGCCGGCGGGAGAGCGAGGGATCGCCCACGAACCGGACCCGCATGTCGTGACCGGCAACCAGGCCCATCATCAACCGCAGGCCGGTACCGGAATTGCCGTAGTCGATGTCGCCAGCAGGCTCGGCGAGGCCCCCGACGCCGCGACCCAGAACCTTGGTGACTGGGCAGCCCAGCGCCTGCAGCGCCTTGGCCGTGTCGAGGACGTCCACACCCTCCAACAGGCCGCAAATGCGCGTGCGGCCGGTGGCCAGCGCTCCGAACATCAGCGCGCGATGGGAAATCGACTTGTCGCCAGGCACCCGGACGCGGCCCGACAGCGCCCGCGACCTGCCTGCGGACAGCGGCGATTGGGATTGGTGGGACACGGGCGCAGCGCCTCGATCTGGCTATGCCCGCCCGCTTGTTGGGGGGCGATGCTGCGCCGCCATAGAGCAGCGGGGGGTGGGCCTGTCAACACCACCGGCAGAGGGGCCGCCCGAGAGGTTTGGGCTCCGTCGTGCTTGGGAGGTTGCGAATGGGTTTTGACAGGCTCGCCGGCCCGTGGCAAGGAGCGGCAAAAATTTGCTATCTATCGCCAGCTCGAGGCCCATTGCATGTCCACCAAAGCCGACCGCGGCACGAAACGCTCGTGCCAAAATTCCCAGTGCGGGTCCCGCTTCTACGACCTCAATCGCGATCCCATCTCCTGCCCGATCTGCGGCAGCGTATATGAACTTGCCGTTTCACCCATGGCGGTCGCCGCAGCTGCGCCCGTGCCTGCGGCGGAGAAGGCCGCACGCAAGCCGGTCAAGAAGCCCGTGTATCCGGTCGAGAGCGTGAAGCCAGAGGATGCTCCGGAGGCCGAGGCCGAGGAGGCGCTCGCGTCGATCGAAGGCGAAGAGGAGCCGGCCGCCAGCGCCGACGACGAGACCTTCCTCGAGGAGGAGGAAGAGGACGGCGCCGACATGACGGGCATCATCGGCGGGCCGGCAGCGGAGCCCGAAGAGCCGCAATAAAGGCACGGAACGCGTCGTACCTACGCGACGACAGCCTCAGCTTGCCTGCTTGTAGGCTGAGAGAAACGTGCGCACGGCCGTGCGGACGACGCGACTGATCTGCTCGTCCGTGGGCGGGCCGGCGGCGTTGAACAGCATGGGCTTGAACGTCATCGACAAGCACGAATCGATGAATTGCGCGGCGACCACCTCGCAGTCGTGCGGCTTCAAGACGCCGGCCGCCACCTGACCCTCGAGATAGGCCTTGAGGGTACTGATCCCGCGCGCGGGGCCGGACTGATAGAACTTAGCGCCCAGCTCGGGCATGCGGTCGGCGATGGCAATGACGGTGCGCAGGGGAGAGATACCGCGCGTCCGGCACATGAAGCGCACGAACGCATCGCCAAGCCGCGTCAGCACGGCCTCCACATCGCGGTCATTGGCATCGAAAGCGAAAATCTGCTCGCCCTGCAGGCTGCACTGTCCCTCAACAATGGCCTCGAACAGCTCCTCCTTGCTCTTGAAGTAGACGTAGAGCGTGCCCTTGGAGACGCCGGCCTCGCGTGCGATTTCGCCCATGCTGGCCGCATCGAACCCGCGCTCCAGAAAAACTCGGCACGCGCCATCGATGATCTGCCGCCGCTTGGGGCCTTCGCTGCTTCTGCCTTCCGGTGCCGAGAGGCTCCGGGTTTCCTGCGTGTCCATTGTCTGTGTCCTTCACTCGACTCCATCACAAATCATTGACCGAACCGTTCAGTCATTGACATAGGCCTTCTCTTCCCTTACGTCAAGCCGGTGACCGAACGGTTCGGTCAATCTCGTGGGGATAGTTTTTGCAAGGAATAACAATATGCTGGACGATCGTGAGCAGCTGGAGGCGCGCTCCCATCCAGCGGGCGAGGGCCCGCAGATGCAAGAGCGGTCCTGGTCCGCCGAGCCGGCGGTGGCGGCAGATCAAGCCGGCCAGGCAGAGCCTGCGCGCCGCTCGCGCTTGCGCGTGGTCCTCGGAGTGGTCGGCGTTCTGGCGCTGGGCACCGGGGCCTACTTCGGCCACGGCTGGTGGACGATCGGACGCTACATGGTGGCGACCGACGACGCCTACGTCGGGGCCAGAAGCTCGACACTGTCACCCAAGGTCTCCGGCTACATCGCCGACGTTGCCGTCGAGGACAACGCACAGGTCAAGGCCG
>VBAB01000358.1 GCA_005888525.1 Alphaproteobacteria bacterium | reverse complement strand
CTCGTATCGCAGGCATCCATCGCGCACGCATTCGCCACGATTCGCGCTGCTGTCGGCGACCCGCATGTCGTGGTCTACAATGCAGGCTACCTCGAGGGACGTGATCTGCCGCCCGAGAAGGAGCTGCTGGAGCACATCCCCGTCGAGATGTTCGAGACGACGCAGCACATCGCCAGCCGCGGTCCGTTCCTGGTCGCCAAGGAGGTGCTGCCCGCCATGCGCCAGCGCGGCCAGGGCACCTTCCTCATCACCAACAACTCGTCCTCCTTGCGCGGACGCAAGCGCATGACCGGCCAGTCCTTGTACTACCCGCGCACCATGATGCGCACGCTGGCGCAAGTGCTGACGGAGGAGTATTCCGAGCATGGTGTGCACGTGGCCAACGTCGTGATCGATGGCCTGATCGATTCGCCGGGAACCCGCGCCCTGCCGCGCGCCCAAAAGAACCCGGAGATCGTCATGAACCCAGTGAAGATCGCCGAGGCGTTCTATTATCTGCACACCCAGGACAAGTCCTGCTGGACGCACGAACTGCAACTGACGCCCTTCGCGACCAAGCCGAGCTACTAAGGCATCAACGCGGCACGCTTAGCCTCACGCTGCATTTGGGAGCAGGTGATTCAATCGGAAGCGATCCTGCTCCAGGACCCGGAATCGATAGAACGCCAAACCATGAAGCGTGCTCGACAGATTCCCCTCCCCTTGACGGGGAGGGGTTAGGGGTGGGGTGAAATACGCACGGCGTCGCTGCTTTGTTACCCCCACCCCCGACCCCTCCCCGCGTCGTGTCGAAGACACGCCTTCGGCATGATGGGGAGGGGAGCACACGCGTCAACCCGAACGGAGGGGCATGGACGCGGGGCCGCGGCGGGTCCAAACTGTACGAGCGCGCGCTCGGCTGCAGATATTCAAACCGCAGCCGGCCTCTTCAGTACTAGAGAACAATACGCCTCGGGAGGGCGCCATGAGGAGCATCGGCGGATTGCATGCCGGCATGACGGCGGTCGCCGTCGCCCTGTTTGTCGCGGCCACCTCCGTGTCTCTGCGCGCTCAGCCGAGCGTCGGCGCCCAGGTGGCGATCGACGCCGACGACATCGGCGGCGTGGTGCGCGGCCCGAGCGGGCCGGAAGCCGGCGTGTGGGTGATCGCGGAGACCACCGATCTGCCCACCAAGTTCGCACGCATGGTCGTCACCGACGATCAGGGGCGCTACGTCATCCCCGACCTGCCGAAGGCCAACTACAAGGTGTGGGTGCGCGGCTATGGCCTGGTCGACTCGGCCAAGGTCGACGGCACGCCCGGCAAGAGCCTGGACCTGACGGCCACCCCCGCGCCCAGCCCGGCAGACGCCGCAAAGGTCTATCCGGCCATCTACTGGTACTCGATGCTGAAGATCCCGGATGCGAGCCAGTTCGGCGGCAAAAGCGGTATCCCCGAGAAGGTCACCCAGATCGACTGGCTCACCACGGTGAAGAACCGCAACTGCATCGGCTGCCATCAGCTGGGCCAGCTCTCCACGCGCACCATCCCGGCCTCGCTCGGGGAGTTCAAGTCCGGAGAGGAAGCGTGGGTGCGGCGGGTGCAGTCGGGACAGGCCGCCGAGAACATGGTCAACCCGCTGGCCGGCGCCCTCGGCAGCGTGCCCTTCAAGTATTTCGGCGACTGGACCGACCGCGTAAGGGCGAGCTACCGCATGCCAAGCCGCTGCGGCCGCAAGGCATCGAGCGCAACATCGTGGTCACGAGCTGGGAATGGGGTGACCCCAAGAAATACCTGCACGACTTGATCGCTTCGGATCGCCGCAATCCGACGGTCAATGCCAACGGTCCGGTCTATGGCTCGCCCGAATACGCCACCGACCTCATGCCGATCCTCGATCCCAGGACGCACAAGGTAACGACCTTCAAGATGCCGGTGCGCGACGCCGACACGCCGGAAGCACTCGGGCCCGGGCATGCCGCGCAGATCAAGCCCATGGCGCCTTCGCCTTACTGGGGCGACGAGAAGATCTGGGACACCAAGGCCAACAACCACAACGCCATGTTCGACAAGAAGGGCCGGGTGTGGTTGACGGCGAACGTGCGTGGGCTGGACAACCCGGCCTTCTGCAAGAAGGGCTCCGATCACCCTTCCGCGAAGGTGTTCCCGCTCGAGAGGTCGTCGCGCCAGGTGACGGTGCTCGATCCCAAGACGATGAAGTACACCTTCCTCGACACCTGTTTCGGCACCCACCACCCGCAGTTCGGCTACGATGCCAACGACACGCTGTGGCTCAGCGGCACCGGGCCGGTCGCCGGCTGGGTCGACACCAAGATGTTCGACGAGACCGGCGACGCGGCGAAGTCGCAGGGCTGGTCCCCGTTCGTCCTCGACACCAACGCCAACGGCAAGCGCGACGAGTTCGTCGAGCCCAACGAGCCGGTCGATCCGGCCAAAGACAAGCGGATCGTGCCGGGCTCGGGACCCTATGCCGTGATGCCCAGCCCGGTGGACGGCTCGATCTGGTATACCGTCGGCGTGTTCGGCGGCACCCCGGCGGTGCTGCGCTTCGACCCTGCAACGGGGCTGTCGGAAGTCTTCAACGTGCCGCTGCCCGCCTATGGCATCCGCGGCGGCGACATCGACAAGAACGGCGTGGTGTGGGCCTCGCTCGCCAGCGGCCATCTCGCCAGCTTCGACCGCCGCAAGTGCAAGGGCCCGCTCAACGGCCCCAACGCGACCGGCGCGCATTGCCCCGAGGGCTGGTCGTTCTACCAGTATCCGGGTCCGGGCTTCCAAGGCATCGGCGAGAACAGCGCCGAGTCGAGCTACTACACCTGGGTGGACCAGCACAACACGTTCGGGCTCGGCGAAAATATCCCGATGTCGACCGCCAACCTCAACGACGGCCTGGTCGCGCTCAAGGACGGCAAGATGATCGTGCTGCGCGTGCCCTACCCGCTGGGCTTCTACGCCAAGGGCTTCGACGGGCGCATCGACGACGCGAACGCCGGCTGGAAGGGCCGCGGGCTGTGGACCACCAGCGGCGACCGGACGCCATGGCTGATGGAAGGCGGCAAGGGAAGCCTCCCCCGCGTCGTGCACTTCCAGCTGCGCCCCGATCCGTTGGCGCACTGAGCTTGTCGCGATCGTTCGCGACGCCGTGCCGGCTTCCCGTCGCACACCCAGCCCAGCAACCCCGTGCTGAGCTTGTCGAAGCACGCTTGGAGCGCGCGGCCGCCCTTCGACAGGCTCAGGGCGAGGTCGCGATTGCATTGGCCCTCGATTGTCATCACGAGTCGCGTTGCCGCGACGCTTGTCTTTTGGGGCAAAGAGAGAGATAGAGGCTGCCAACAGCAGCCCCGCAACTGAAGGACACTCTCCGTCCATCGCGCTGTCCGGCCGAGCGCTCGTCGCTGCTGCGGCGGCTTGCCGGGACCAAGGCGACATGGGGGATAGGGAGGCCTTGGGCATAGCGATGTCGTTCGTGCAGCGTCCGGATCGGCCTCGTGCGCCGCCCTCGTGGCTTGTCAGCCGGACAACGCATTGGCTGGCGGGGCTGGAAAGCTCACCCGCGCCTGGGCGGCGCCTGCTCCCGTTCTTGCTCCTCTACCTTGCCGTGCTCACCGCGTTCGCGACCTTCACCTTCGGCTGGGGGCCTCTGCACCACGACATGACCGAGGCATGGGCGTGGGGCAAGGAATTCCAACTCGGCTACGCCAAGCACCCACCTTTCACCGCCTGGCTCGTCGGCGGCTGGTTTGCGGTCATGCCCCGCACCGACTGGAGCTTCTATCTCCTCGCTTCGCTGAACGTCGGCGTGGGGCTGGCGGGAGTGTGGATGCTTGCCGGCGTGTTCTTCGGCACGGCCGGGCGCCTGGCGTCAGTCCTGTTTCAGGTGCTGACGCCGTCGTTTTCCCTCTGGGCCCTCAAATTCAACGTCAATGCTCCGCTGGTCAGCACATGGCCGTGGACCGCCTATTTCTTTCTCAAGTCGCTGCAGACGCGCAGCATCGGCTTCAGCATGAGCGCGGGACTCCTGGGCGGCATCGCGCTGCTCACCAAGTACTCCTCGCTCGTTCTCTTCGCCTCGCTTTTCGCGGTCGCGCTGCTGCATCCGGATCGGCGCAAGTATTTTGCTTCCGCGGCGCCGTATATCAGCATCGCCGTTGGCCTTCTCGTGGTGGCGCCGCATGTGTGGTGGACGGTTGCAGCCGATTTTCCGACCGTCGACTACTTCCTCACCAAGACCCACTCGTCGGCCGCCGAAGCCGGTGCCACCACCATCAGGGCCGTGATCGGTGGTGTGGCATCGCTCGCCGTGGCCGCCATTGCCTATGCCATCGCGTTTCGCGGTCGATGCTGGGCGCTGCTCGAGCGCGCGGTGGCCGGCACCTTCCAGGCGCGCAATGCGTGGCTGATTTGCCTGGCGCACGGGCCGCTCCTGTTCACTGTCGCGGCCTATCTGTTCGCCAATGTCCGCATCACGGGCGGGTTCTTGGCTCCGGCTTTCTTCGCGGTGCCGATCGTGTTGCTGGTCGTGTCGCAGGCCGACGTCTCGATCGGCGTCTTGCGCCGACTTTCCTACTGCGTTGCCGCCGTGTGGCTGTCACTGCTTGTCGCGTCGCCGTTGCTCGGCTACCGCACGTTCGCTCACGCGCACGAATTGGGGCTCGACCCGGCTCGGGAGATTGCTATCGAAGCGACAAACCTTTGGCGCAGTAAATTCGACAGGCCCCTGCGCTATGTATCCGGCGAGAAGCGCCTTGCCACCGCCGCAACATTTTATAGTCCGGATGCTCCCTCTTATATCATTCTCGAGCACCCCGCGGACTCGCCTTGGGCGACAATCGACCAGGCTAAGAAAATGGGCCTGCTGATCATATGCCCGCAAACTGCGCAGGAGTGCATAAACAGCGGGGCGCTGATTTCCGGACGCGAAA